>JAAZCH010000329.1 GCA_012513395.1 Tissierellia bacterium | reverse complement strand
GTAGCAGTTTAGTTACAGGAGTTACAAAATTCGATGATATACGAGATATCAAAAGTCGGGCTGGAAAATCCTATGAAGAAATCTTTAAAGAAAAAGGCTATTCAGATAATCCTAGAAAAATAGATAATATTATAGATTATATCGAACTTCATATTGAACAAGCTAGGGTCTTAGAAGACGAGGAATTGGAAATAGGAATAGTAAATGTCATAACTGGAGTATCATCCATAACTGGAGAAATAATAGGAATAGCTGAACACGCTGGGGCAACGCCGATGAATTTAAGGTCTGATAGTTTGGCAGCAGTAGCTGAAATAATCTTAGCTGTTGAAGAAGTAGGAACTAATGAAACTGCTACCTCTGTAGGAACTGTAGGATTTATAGAAAACAAGCCTAATGCTATGAACGTAGTTCCAGGATACACTAAATTTTCAGTGGATACCAGAGATGTTGAAAATAATTCCATGGCTTCATCCATGAGAAAAATCCAAGAAAGAATTTTAGAAATTTGCAATAGAAGAGAAGTAGAAACAGTATTAACTCCTCCAATGGTTTCTTATGCAGTAAATTTGTCTGAAAGAATGATTCAAGAGTTCGAACAAATTGCTAAAAGAGATGGATATAAATACAAATTAATGGCCAGTGGTGCAGGACACGATTGCAATAATATGGCGAAATTCTGGGATTCAATATTAATTTTTGTACCGTGCAAAGAAGGAGTAAGTCATAATCCGAATGAGTTTGTTACAGTTGAAGAAATAGCTAAGGGCGCAGAATTAATTATAAAATATTTAATAGAAAAAAATAGTTAGTTTAATGTCAAGTATAGATTGACAGACTAGATTTCATATGGTAAATTTAAATGAGTTGAGAACCTTTAATTTGAATCAGAGAATTCAAAAAGGAGTGCACACTATATTTGTTTATTATGCCTTCCTTTTTGTGGAAGGTATTTTTATGCAATCCTTTAAATTAAATCCAGAGAGGTTATAAGGAGGAAAAAATGAGACATTTAATTGATCCATTGGACTTTACTGTAGAAGAAATGGATGAGCTTTTTCGACTATCTGAGGATATGATCGAAAATGAAGAAAAATACTATCACTTATGTGATAACAAAATTTTAGCTACACTTTTTTACGAACCTAGCACAAGAACAAGATTTAGCTTTGAGGCTGCCATGTTGCGTTTAGGTGGGAAGGTAATTGGATTTTCTGAGCCAGGATCCAGTTCAGTAAAAAAGGGTGAGAGTATCTTAGATACAATAAAGACAGTGGGCTCATATTCAGATATTATTGCTATTAGGCATCCTAAAGAAGGAGCACCTAGATACGCATCGGAAAAATCCTTTGTACCTGTTATAAATGCAGGTGATGGTGGACACCAACATCCTACCCAGACACTTACAGATTTACTTACAATTAAAAGAAAAAAAGGAAAATTATCAGACTTTACTATTGGATTTTGCGGAGATTTGAAATTTGGAAGAACGGTTCATTCACTTATCAAAGCCATAACTCGATATCCTAATGTGAGGTTGGTTTTAATATCTCCAAAAGAATTGGAAATCCCTGAGTATATCAAAGAAGAAGTACTGATAAAAAATAACATTCCCTTTGAGGAAGTAGAAAGACTAGAAGATGTAATTGGGGAATTGGACATTTTATATATGACCAGAGTACAAAAGGAAAGATTTTTCAACGAAGCAGATTATGTAAGACTTAAAGATAGCTATATATTGGATAAAAATAAACTAAAAGCAGCCAAGGAAGATTTGTCCATTTTGCATCCATTGCCAAGGGTAAATGAAATTAGCACAGAAGTGGACGATGACCCTAGAGCTCATTATTTTGACCAATTAAAAAACGGAATGTATGTGAGAATGGCACTGATTAGTAAGCTTTTGGAGGCGAAATGATGCTAAAAGTAGATAGTATAAGCAGAGGAATTGTAATAGATCATATAGAAGCTGGTCATGGAATGTGTATTTACAAGTATTTAGAACTCCACAATGCAGATCATGTAGTAGCTATGATTATGAATGTCCCTAGTAAAAAAATGGGAAGAAAAGACTTAATAAAAATTGAAAATAATATAGATATGGATTTAAATATCTTAGGAGTAATCGCTCCCAACATTACGGTAAATATTATTGAAAATGAAGAGATAATTGAAAAGAAACAATTAAAACTACCACAGACTTTCGAAGGTGTAATTAGTTGTAAGAATCCAAGATGCGTAACTACAGATGAAAGAAATATTGTACAAAAATTTACACTAATTGATGAAAAGACTGGGAAATATAAATGCGTTTATTGTGATACTGTATACGAATGGGAAGATTGAAAATAAGATTGGAGAATAAGTTTGAAAAAGGGATATAAAAAATACAAAGTGATTTCCAATAAATCGCTAGCAACTAATGTTTTCGAATTAGTATTAAAGTTAGAAGATAATGAGACCATCGAAGGTTTACCTGGCCAATTCTACATGGTGAAAATAGGAGATAGCTTAGATCCATTATTACCTAGACCATTTAGTATAAATGACTTAAAAAACAATGGGGTTTCTTTCTTATATGAAATTATGGGACGAGGAACTGAAGCCTTATCTAAATTACGCCCAGGAGATTTAGTAGAAGCTATGGGACCTTTAGGTGAAGGGTTCGATTTATCTGTCGAAGGTAAAATCGCCTTAGTATCAGGTGGGGCTGGAATTGCGCCTATGAGATATTTAGCAAAAAATTTAAAAAATTCTGAAATAGATATATACACTGGATATAGAGATGAAGTTTACGGATTTGAGGATTTGGAAGAATATGTAAAAAATATTTATGTGGCTACTGAATCTGGCCTAACAGGTCATAAGGGATTTGTAACGGATAATTTTAAGCCAGAAGAATACGATTATGTAATTTCATGTGGACCAACTCCCATGATGAAAGTGGTACAAAGTATGTGTAAGGACAAAACAAATTTATATTTATCCCTTGAAAGTAGAATGGCTTGTGGAGTAGGTGCATGCTTCGGATGTACTTGTGGAAATGTTGAAGGAAATAAGCATGTTTGCACAGATGGTCCAGTTTTTAAAGGTGAAGAGGTGATTTTC
>JAAZCH010000328.1 GCA_012513395.1 Tissierellia bacterium | reverse complement strand
CTTCCTCTACCCCAAAACTCCCATCCTAAATTAGAAAATACTACAAAACCTCCTCCGCCACAATATGGATTTTCTTCTAACTCTAAAGATAATCCGACTTTAATTGGCGTATTAAATGGATTCTTCATTCTTAATTCTATATTATTGTTGTTATAAAGCCCTTCTACATCACTATTTGCTCTTCTAAATTCAGATTCATTTCCACCACTTAAAAGATTCAATGAGGCTCGTAGACCTAATGGATTGCAAGTAACAGTTTCTAAAATGTCTTTGTACACATCATCAGGTATAGGAGAACCCTCATAACTTTCAATTTTAATAGTATCAAACCAAATAAATGGATTTTGCTTTTCTCCTGCTTCACCCTCTTGCTCTTCTTCAGAAGGATTCACCCAACCAATATCTGGCAAATCTGCTATAACCCAAACACCATCGTCCGATGAAATAATCATAGGTGGTATTCTCTCAATAAGTGTATATTTTATAACACCATTTCTTAATCTCGCAGCTGCCCCTGTCCCTAAAATTCCACCCGAACTTATATTTCCTTTAATAACAGTATTATTAATTAACCAATAGGAACCTTTTGGAATAACAATTTCAAAGCATCTTGAGAAACTATCTTGTGCACCTTGCAATATTATTTCACTTTTACCTTCGACAGGTATTCTACTGTTGTTTCTTATGTCAGTAACATATAATTTAAAAGAAGCATCCTTATCATATTCTTTTGTAGCAGAACTGCTATATTCTGTTATTGTCGGCAACGCTCTTACATATATTGTTTGTATGTCTTGATAAGTATCTATTAAAGTAAGTTTAAATCCATAAATGCCACTACCAAAATAATTCCTTGAAACTACTTTATCTGTGCTTCTATCCCAATAATTTCCAACATTATAATCAACATCAAATAAAGTATCAACTACGGAATAACTACCGTTAGAATATTCTATTAGCTCCAATTTAGCTTGACCTCTACTGATTGTATCACCATTCTTAACATATCTTAAAAAAGTGTTATATCTCACATCGACTTTAAAATTTCCTGAATTAATAGTAAATTTCCCAAATAATAAAGTTTTAGTTCCACTTGAAGGAATATTTGAATGATGAGGAGCATTACTCCAACCTTTAGGCTCTCTTAATTTAAGGGATTTTTTATATTTATTTACAAACTCTTCAAATGTCAATACTTTATAGCCAAACTCCTTCTTCAACTCTTCTATGAAAGCATCTGAAAGATAACTATTATATTTCCCTCCATAATAAATTTTGTCAACTTTCTTACGATTAGGGCTATCTATTTTACGGAAATTAGAAACATAAACTTCCTCAAAACCACTACCAGTAGCTTTAAACCAAATAGTATCCTTACCAATATGAGCCCTAAAGTTACCCATCTCTTTTAATTTCTTCCACCTAGATGGTCCACCAATAGTACCTTCATAGTTTGAACCACCAACAGACATTTCCCAATCTCCATAATCTAATGAGGGCTGACTACTTGTAGTACCTTTTGATGATAACTCTCCCTCTTCTAATGTTCTTGGGGTTCCCTTGGGTGTTACTTTATCTCTACTACCAGGTGTAAAATCAACACATTCATAAAAAGTAACATCACTATAAAAAGGAGCCTGAATTATTCTTTGAACACTTTGCCCACCCAGAAGGATAGTTCCATTTTGAGAAATATCAGTTCGTCCATTTGAATACTCAATGATTGTACTTAAAAATTGATCTGAAACATTATATCTTGAATAATCCAAATAGTATGTTTGTTCTCTTAAAAACCTCTGTTCATGAGTAACTACAAAACCATCGCCTACAGGATATTCTAACAAGTCTAAATATCCCTCACCATTACTGTCTACCTTTACAATATACCTATTTCCACTTAAATAAACTATCTGACCTTCAGTATACTTAATACCATTAACAAAAACAGACCTATAATCCGAATAATACTTATATTTATCAGCTTCAAGTTTAATCTTTTGAGATAAATATTGAGTTACTTTTAAAAACTTTTCTCTCATTACATTATCATTTACAATACTAGAGCGACTAGGGAATGTACTTGTTAATATATCCATAAAAAATCTATTTACTTCCTTTGTCCCCGCCCTTAAAAACGCTTGATTAATCGCACCTACTATTTCAGAATTTAACAAATCTTCCTTAGAAAAATAAACTATACTCCAAGCATTTTCATCTATCTTCAAGAAATAATCCCTGCTACCATCAGCATAATTTAAAACTCCAGAACCAACATCTTTAAAATCAACTATTAAACCATTATAATTTATTAACCAATTGCTCACTAATTGCCACCTCCATAGGTGTACGAAAATACTATACTCTTAGTATCAGAAGGTATTTCAATACCCTGTACCAAATATCCATAAGGCTTCAAGGTACTATTTGTTAAAACCTTCAATAATATATCTCCAGATTTAGTTCGAGCAATAACTTTTGCGTAATCTCCTGGATTAAATAAAGCACCATATTCAAATTCCAAATAATTCCTTCCTGTAAGCTCTATGCCTTCTAAATCAATTTCAAATTCAACAGTTCTAGGTCCGCCTGACGCTTCATGAGCTATAACACTATCTCCCCAGTTTTGTATGTTTAGAAATTCAAACACATCTACTATCTGCCAATTACTATCAAAAATTACTCTGTCTTGATTAATAAATGGGTTGAAATCTTCAGAAAATACTAAATTACCTTCACCAATATCTATACTATCCCTATATTCCTCTAACAATCTCTCTAGTTCATCATAATCAATATATGGAACAATAATATTTGGAATCATTAAAACTACTTCATCATCTGGAAGCATATCTATTGTCATATTAATACCAGTAGATGTAAACCAAGATGTTGGAGTTTCCAAACTACCAATTGAATCTATGAATTCTGCAATTACTCTTCTCCCACGCCCGTCCTCATTCTCATAATGAGCATCAATTATCAAATTAGCATCATAGTACATAGTTTCTCTTTCTATAGGTTTATAATCACCATCAAAGTTTACAATACCAACAAACACTAATTTCTTTTCATTGTCAGTTTCTAAATCTTCCTGCTCAATTTCAAACTTAATATCTCCACCATAATTAGGAATATTAATTGTATAATTACTTAATCCTGGATAAATTCTTCTATATAATTGACCATCAAGATATATATTTAAAACAACATTTTCTCTTAAATCTGCATCGATGTCTAAACTTACAATAGAAGTATCGCTATGTGGTCTAAATATTGTGTATCCGTAATTATCTCCAATAAAAACTGTCTCATTATTAAATACTTGCCAATCACCTACAGAAGTTACCCATTCACCAGAATTAATATTTTCAAGGAAATTAGTCTCAACTACATATCGTGGTGGACAGGAAATCCTCATCCTTCCAAAAGCATTTAAAAATTTAACTCCTTTATCCCAATCACCATCGATTTTTATACGATAAATTAAACTATCACTATCTTTAGTCCATATAAAACTTCTATCTATATCTGAATATCCATCAGGAATTGTATTCTTCCAAGTACTGTATTTTGGAGTAACCGTAACAGTGGGAATTCCTACCCCATTCACTTCCCCGTCCCAAATAATAGGTCTTTCATTTAAGGTATGTTGCTCTGTAAATACTAGTCCCTCTACATAAAATCTATCTGGATCTAAAGTACCTAATCTATGGGCAAAACTAAATATTCCATCACATTCACTATAAAACTCTAATTCTAATTCTCTTACAGTATCTTCAGCTCCATCAGGAAATCCTCTGTAATAACTTCCTAATACACCCCTATTAGAATAAATTAACCACTTTCCATACTCTGCTTCCGCCTCCTCACCCTCATAGAAGTAATCACCAGGCATTGGTTCGTCTGTATAGTCAGTAACCTCTACAACTTGAATGTCTTTTATATAAACTGCATTTGTACCTAACTCCATGCTAACTTCCTTATGAACTAAGAAGTCAAACTTATACGTTTGAGATTGACTCATATTAAATCTAACTTCCTGCCAACCTTCCGTATCTCTCCATGGACCTCCCACTAATTGATTATTTATATAAAATGAAAGAGTACTGCCATTTCCACCATCAATCCAATATTTAAAGGTAATGTAACCCTTCCTCTTT
>JAAZCH010000041.1 GCA_012513395.1 Tissierellia bacterium | reverse complement strand
CTTTTGTAACATTATATTATAAATTTTATACCTAATGCAAGTTTAAAATTTAATTAAGCCTTCAATTCCTCTAATTACAACATTTTTTTAATAATACTAATCTAAATAATCAATAATATTAATCTGAGCAAACAAAAAACCTTCTAGATTTTCACCAGAAGGTTCCTTAATTTTTTATCTTCGTCCAAAGAATATCCTTTTTATTTCTTCTACGAAATCTCTGAATATATAAATATAGTCGATGATATTGTCTTTGTTAGTACTTATAAATCTAGATGCGTCTAAAATATTATCTGTCAAAGTATTTACTGAATGCACTGCATTATCAGCAGTATATTCTACTTGTGCAGCTAAATTAGTTGCTATTGTACTAACTCTGTTGACATCGTCCATAGTTCTATTTACAGATGCCACTATTCCTGTGACGTCATCTTTGGATTTAATTACAATTTCGTTTAAATCGTCCACCAACATGGATGTTTTCATAGATATCTCATTAGCATTGTTAATTAATACTGGTATTTCGTCGATTACAGTATCAATTTCAGTTCTCTTTTTTTCAATTAATTCATTTGCTGATTTTACAAGTTTTAGTGCATTTTGTAAAAATAGAGCAAAGAATACAAGTACTACCAAACCTGCAAGAGCTAGAATGGCTATTAACAAATCCATAATGGAAATAGAAATCATTTAATCAGCTCCTGTCTTAATTTTCTGATCTATCTACTGGGATCTTACACTCCAAATCTGCTGGTTCGCAAACCTCATACTCTAAATCTGCAGCAGTCATCGCTTCAGTTATTTCTGGTGGGTCATCGATATTTCTTCCGTATTTTAGAGAATCATCTTCAACTTCTTCTGCTTTTTCTTGAATATCATCAATAAAATCTTCAGTAGCTTCTTTGACTTCACCTGCTTTTTCTTTCACGTCTGTCGCTAGCTTTTGAGCTTTGTACTGAGCTTGTTCGTATATATCTTCCCCTGCTTCTGTGACATCAGCGATAACTTTTTCAGTTTTGTAAGCTATTTTGTCTACAGTATCTCTAGCAGTTCTTTTTGCTTCTAAGCCTCTGATGTAAACTTCGTCAGCTAAATCTCTAGCACCATGTTTTACATTTTCAGCCATTTCTCTTGTTCCTTCAGCTATTTCAGCACGCGTTTCTTCGCCACTCTTAGGAGCAAATAAAATTCCCACAAAAGCTCCAGCCATAGCTGCAAGTGATGCACTTATTACTAAGTTCCCCACTTCTTCTCTAAATCTTCTTCTTCTCCTAGCTTCATATAAATCTCTTAACATAATTAGCACCTCCGTGATATTAACTAATGATTTTATACCCACGATAAATTTTATAAACCAAAAATCTAATAATTAACACCTACAAAGAAAAATTTTATTCTTTACTTCAAAACACTTGTCTATTTTTAATTGCCTACGCCGAAATCTGTATTGTTCCAGAGTATGTCATATTTGTCTTCGTTTTCCAAGTGTTTATATTTTTCCTTGAACCACGCGATTAGTTCTGGGTCAGATCGTACAGAAGTAGAATTATCTACAAATATATTTATACAAACTCTATCAAAAATTTCAGATTTTTTAATATCTTCTTCAATCATCTCTTTAGTTTGTCCTAACATACCTACTAGTAGACATATGACGTCAAAATATTTTTTTACTTCATTTTCATCTTCGAAAATCGTTCCTTTTTTTAATACAGCATTTCTAAAGTATTCATCAAAAGTCTCCACTCCAGTTTTGAACTCTACATTTATCCCATTAAAAAAGTCTCTGATTTCATCTAATCTCATTCTATAATTGTAATAAACT
>JAAZCH010000452.1 GCA_012513395.1 Tissierellia bacterium | reverse complement strand
GATGGGGATAAAAAGGCGGCGGGAAATCCAAATCCGGAGATTGTTGGCACGACCTTTATCCTTGAAGATCCCAACGGATTAAAACAAGAGGTGGTTTCAGGGGAGCTAGGTATAATTGAGTTTCCGGGTGTCAAAAAAGGTGTCACCTATAAATTGTATGAAAAGCAAACGGACTTTGCAGCTCCATATATAAATAATACCGGCGTTGTTCTTGTTCGTATCGGAGAAGACGGAATACCAAGCTTTGTGCCTGATAAGTTTCCATTAATCGATCCGGATAATAATCCAGAAACCGACAATTCCGGTTATGAATTCTTGAACTATCTACAGCCGAAACCGGAGAAGAAGATTAAAGTAGTCGAGGGTGTGACAACTCAGCTGCTGGATAATTATGATTTGAAGGAACACCATGAGATTGTGACATATCAGATTAGTGTACCAGTAAAAGGTATCGGCGATATAAACGTACTGGAAATTATCGACACCGTTGATCAGTCAATGCAGGTAATTCCTAACTCTGCTAAAGTATATGCTGACGGCGTAGATATCTCGGAATATTTCCAGAGAAACACTAGTAATCTAAGTAGAACTCAATCCTATAAAATAGAACGAGTCAGTGGAAATATGGGACAAATTGAGAATAAAACACTGACCTTTGAATTCCAAGCTAAAATTATCTTAGGACCGAGTTCTTTTGCAGCGATGCATCCGGATTTAACTGTGCCGAATAAGGCGGTTATGACGGTAAATAATATGCCGGAAAACCGACTGGAGACAAATACGGTCAATATTAAAACGCAGCTGACCGACCTGAGCCTGACCAAGAAACTGGAAATACAGGGAAATGATCCGATCAATCTACCGACGGGAGTAACCGCGAGCTTTGAATTAACCAAACCAGAGGATGAACTTTTCGCTCCTCGTAAGTACACAGGAGGATCAGACACCCTGACGATTCCAAACTTGGATGTCGGAAAGTATATTCTCACCGAGACCAAGGCTCCGGAAGGATACCTTCCAATTGAACCCATCTATTTTGAAGTGAAAAATGTAGATGGAGCTCTGAAAGTTTATAAAACGAACAGTGAATGGGGCGAGCCTGTATTAATCGAGAACAATAATCTCGGTGATATTGTCGACCCGTTACCAGCTCTTCCGACAATCAATAAGATGGTCAAGAAAAAAGATGTTCCTATGACTGCTGAGGGCGGCGATTATAAGCATTATGATATGGCGACTTGGAAGGATCAGGTTGATTTCGTTGTCGATATCAAGATCCCTGAAAATGTCACAGGCTACCATAGTCTTTCTTTTGGAGACGAATTGCCTCTAGGCTTGGATATTATAGAGCCTTATACTGCCAACATGCAGGTAGGTACCGTACAAGGAACTGATTTTACCGCGGAAGCCGATCAAAGCCCTTATGAAGCATTTGCACCAACCATTACTCAAACTACTGCCACGAAACAGTATGTGGTGGAAGCACAAACTATTGACGCTGAACTGATTTCCAAGTTAGCCGGAAAGACTATTCGTATTTCTTTCCCTGCAGCGATTAGTGACAAGTTCGACTCAATTTCACAACTTACTTTAAATGGTGGGAACTTTAAGAATACAGCAATACTAAAAGTGAACTATGAAATTGAAGTTGAAAGCTCTGCTACAGTTAAGCCGATAGAGCAATTCGGTCTAGTACTGCGCAAGATTGCGGACTTTAAAAACAATGGAGCAGATGTTCCATTATATGAGGCCGTCTTCTACCTATCGCAATATATAGTATTTGATGGCGAAGGCAATCCAATTCCAAGTGAAAGTGGACCGGAACTTCCTAAAGGTATGGACGCTAACCTTGAAACAGGAAATGACGGTTATATCCGTATAGACACTAGATTGGAACCTGGTAAATATATCCTGACTGAAGGTGTATTACCTGGGGGATATTTCTTAAATAATGAGCGTCATCCAGCCGGATTTGCGGCGGTGGCAGATACGTATATTCTAGAAGTCGGTGTAGATATTGGGGGAGGAGTCAAAGGTGTCCGAGTGACTGAACTTGAAAACCCGGACTTCCCGATTTATGAAGGACCGATGCCGACGGAAGAAGAACCGGCGAAAATTATTAACCGTCAAACCGTATTTGTGCCGGTGAATAAGGTTTGGGTCGATGATAACAATGAACAAAATCTTAGACCAGAAACTATTAAATTACTGATTCAAAGAAGTATTGTCGTAGGTGAACCGGACGTTATTGATCTTACAACCGGAAAACTTGTACCAAAAGCTGGAGATGTTCCAGATACACCGGATGATACATTTAATGATAATGCAAAAAATGATATTACCGGAAGACTTAATGTTACTGTTAACATTGGACATCTTCCAAACTATTTTATCCACGAATCTTTATTCCGTTATTCGCCTGAAGGAACGATGTATAACTATTATGTACTGGAAACTCCTCCGGAAGGTTACACGGCCACATATAAGACTGTAACTACAAATCCGGGTTTTGGTGAATATGCCACGGCAGAATCGGTAGAGATTACGAATACACTGCGTAAAACCAGTGGATTTACCCTGCTGAAACAAGACGATTCAGACCCGGTAGAAGTTGTCGCAGGTGCTGAATTCAACCTGAGCTTTACGGATCAATTTGGCAGAAACATTGTCGTGACAAAGACCTCTGATTTGGAGGGTAAAATTGACCTAAGTGGAATTGTGGCGAATACCACATACACACTGAAAGAAATTAAAGCACCTGCCGGATATCAGATTGATCCGACAGAATACACGATTATCGTTGATGCAGACGGT
>JAAZCH010000327.1 GCA_012513395.1 Tissierellia bacterium | reverse complement strand
TTTTCTCCAGCTCTTTGGTAACATTTGAGTCGGTCATGAGATGTTTTCCCTCCTAGTTTTGTTTGGTTACTTACTAGTATGGGTCTTCTCATGACCATCTTCAACCTACTATCAAATTGCGAACTTAAGTATACGTGATCATGAAATGTTAGGTGGTATAATAAATTGGCTTAGTAAAAAAAACTTTTTTACTAATTTAATTATTATTTTTTTGCCACATTGCATAAAGTGTAGAATCACTATTAGAAATTGGATAAGAATCATTCTCCTGATAAGTTGTTCCTGTTCCATCAGCTTTTGTATTCCACCCAATAAAGCTATATCCATCTCTTGTAAAGTTAGGGGTTACTACTAGTTTAATGTTAGTATTACTTAATACGTAGGAATTGTGTTTTGCTGGATTTTCTTCATTATTATTATCAAAAATCAATTGAACAATATTAATATCTTGACCTCTTTCAACATTAAACTCAATTATAACATCATAGATTTTAATTGTATCATAATTTTGTTCTACATCTTCATCAAAAGATGTGAATCCAATCAATGGAACATCATTTGCTTTAATACTTCCAATTACTTGATCTCCAATTTCACCAATAGAATCAACGGTCAAACTTACTTGTAGTAAATGGTTAAAATTCAATCCTGTGATATTGTAACTATCGGTAATAGTATTAGTAAAAAATGTACCAGATATTTCATTTAATGTCATATTTTCACATGTTATTGCAGGTATTAAGAATTGGAATATAGATAAATTATCGGGGATACTCCAACTATTGACTTCATCAGGAAAATCAAAAATTCTATTTACTGCTTCAAAAGAAAATAAAGATGTTTCTAAAGAATCTGAATATGTTATTTTTTTTGTTGTACAAGCCCCTACTGTTACAAGTGAATTATCTGGTCTACTTAGCATAAATTGTTCACTATTTGTTAATCCATATGAAAGCGTAAATTCATGTTCAATAGTGTTTGTATTTTTCGTTAATAATTTAACTTTTATATAACTCCCGATATCTTCTTTAATAGTAATTTTTGAAGTTACACTTGCATAAATACCATTTTTTGAAGCAATAACATCTATACTATGGGTACCAAGTTTTAAAGAGGTTGGAGTTGTAAAAGTATTAGAACTCTCTTGTTGTAGTTCTCCATCTACATACCAATAATAAGTACATTCCTCACTAATATTTGATGTAGCTATGAATTCTTGAGTATTTCCCTCTGTTAATGTTACATCAGTTTTATTTAGAGAAACCTCAAACGAAGATGACATATTATTTGCTACAGATACACATAATTCCCCATATAAATTTAATTCATCTTTTTTAATTTCTAAATTATAGGCAGTTGAATTGTCTTTTACTATTCTAATAGAATAGGGCTTTCCAATTAATTTATTATTTATATCAGTAGTATCTCCATCATAAAGAGCAATATTTAAAATATAATAACCTGAATTATAATCATTATTAAATGAAGCCGTACCGGTAGCTTTATCAATGATAAATGACAAATTATGAGTAATATTCAAGTCAGGTTGAGTCAGAGTTGCAACTATTTGAGGATCAACTATATCTTCAGCTGGCCAATTAACTCCTAACGCTAATGTTCCATTGCCGACAAATTCATTAACACTTATGTATGCTGAATTTACTTTGTTAGCAACAATTGTACAAATATCGCTACCTTCCCCAATAGCAATTCCATCTTCATTTAATCCTTGAACGGTTATGTTCCAATCACCATTAAATAAATTACGAATTGTCACATCTTCGCCACTACTTGTTATTGGGGAGAAAGTTCTACCATCTGGACCAATTCCACTAATAATATATGAATATATTTCCATTTTAATTTGTGGGCCCAAAGTATCTTTTGATACATTTTGATTAAACCTTATAACTAAATCTCCTTTTGAAACATTTAATAGACTTGGATTACAACTAGTTAAAATTAATGAAAAAAATATTAATATACTTGTAATTTTCAAACAATGCTTTTTAATCATTATTTTTCCTCCTAAATTATTATATTGCTAATATATAGCCTGTGTCAATATAAGTTCGCAATTTCATGTTGAATAAGTCATGAGAAGCCACACTCATCATGCAACCTCTTCCAATTTCACTCTCTGTTCAGTCAACGACTGGACACTTACATATGCTCTTCCCGATTGCCACTCCTCCTCATACTCGATGA
>JAAZCH010000326.1 GCA_012513395.1 Tissierellia bacterium | reverse complement strand
TATAGAGGAATGATTACAATTAGTTTTGATAGGATAAAGAACAAAAATATATTAAATAAATTTTTGTTTTTGTTAAGTTTTGCGATTACTGTATTTTTATTATTTTTTATTCATAAAAACAATATATTGCCTTTGAGGTATAGAGCTTATGGTGGTATTTTTTTTGCTGTCTTGTATTTGGCAATTGGGATAATTGTATTCAAAAATTCGAATTTTAGAGGATCTAATATATTTGTTAGAGTCTTATTAATTCTAATTTCTATCGTAAGTGTATTTGCTAATTTGTATGTCTCAAAGGGTGTAGATGCTTACAAAACTATAAATGAAAAACAGTATTCTGAAAGTTATACATTTTCTCTAGTGGTTAGAAATGATTCTTCTTTTAATTCATTAGAGGATATTTTAGATGTTGATGTGGAGTCTGCTTTGGCTATGGATGAGAGTAATATATCTCATTTTATAGATGCTTTTAAAAATGAAAATGACATGGATATCAATTTAGTTGAGGGTAATGACTATATTACTATGGCGAAGGATTTGTTGGAAGAAAACAGTGAAATAATGCTATTAAATGAGGCATTTAGACCTATTATCGAGGAACAGTTTAAAAATTTCAGCATAGATACGAGAGTTCTTAAACCTACGGTTATTGAAAAGGATTCTTTTGCGGAGTTGGAACAGGAGACTGTTGCGCCTAATAAAGGGTTCAATGTTTTTATCAGTGGCATCGACACTTATGGAAATATTTCGTCAGTTGCGAGGTCGGATGTGAATATTATTTTGAGTATAAATCCAAGTACAAATAAAATTTTGATTACTTCTATTCCTCGAGATACTTATACAAAGATTTCTGGTGGTGGAAATGATCAATATGATAAGTTGACCCATTCTGGAATTTATGGTGTCATTAGTTCTGTTGATACGGTTGAAAATTTATTGGATATAGATATTAGCTATTATGTGAAGGTGAATTTTTCTTCTGTTGTAAAATTGATTGATGTTATCGGTGGCATTGATATAGATAATCCTGTGGCTTTTAAGTCTGGAAATATGTATTTTGAAAAGGGTAATATCCATTTAAGTGGCGAGAGGGCATTGAGATATTCTAGGGAGAGATACAAGTTTGCTGAAGGGGATGTTTATAGAGGACAAAATCAAGTTAGGGTAATTCAAGGAATAATTAATAAGATGATGAGTCCGTCTATATTGTTAAATTATCATAGGGTGTTGGATGTTGTAGAGGAATTTTCTGAGACGAATATTCCCTTTGAAAAGATAACTGAATTGGTAAATTATCAAATTGAATATAATGGCAAGTGGGATTTTGATTCTATTCAGCTTAAAGGTAGTGGTACTCGGGAGCTTTCTTCTTATGCTATGCCTGGTTGGGTTCAGTATATGCATGTTCCTGATGAGGATAGTATAGGGGAAATTCATGGTAGGATAAGTGATGTAATAAAATAGAGTTAAATTGTAAGGGTGTTGTTGTGGTGGATATTTTACCGATTATATTTGGATTTTTGGCGTAGACTAACTATATGAAGTCAAGTAAGTTTTAAAATAAATTTTCTATCTGAAAAATTACACAACAAATAAACCCATCAAGAAAATGGAGATTATTTCTTGTTTATGCTATTTGTCTTTCATAAGGAATATTGTCCTTTAACAGCTTAAATAGCACTCTTACAAGTTTCCTAGCTACATGACTAATTATCACTAAATGATGTTTTCCTTCAGATTGTTTCTTCTCATAATATTGCTTAAAGGTTTCATCATGTAATACAATTAAAGATGATACATTGAATAGTGCCCATCTAAGATGTGGAGAACCTCTCTTTACCATCTTCATCTTGCTACCATCAAAGGTACCTGACTGATGGATACCTGGCTCTAGCCCTGCAAAAGCTAATATTTGACCAGGATTATCAAAGCGATTAACATCTCCTATCTCTGATAATATCATAGATCCTAAAGTATAAGATATACCAGGAACTGTTGTGATTGGAGTCATCAAGAGATCCATTATTTCTCTAATCTCATTATCGACGTCTTTAATCAAATTCTCTATGAATATCAAGACTTCTATCGTTTGTTTTAGCTCAAAACTAAAAGATTTAGTTGAACTACCTATTGATTGTCTTGCAGCATTCCTAATCTCAATGGCTTTATCTTTTCCATATCGATTCCTAGAGTTTTTCTTTAAAACTGTAGTTAGTCTAGTTAAATGTGCATTAGCAATCTCTTCTTTAGAAGGAAATTGCCTTAATAATTCTAAAACAGATTTTTGCGTAACGGAATTAACTAACTTGTCAAGTTCAGGAAACATGATGACTACCAGTCTATTCATTTGTACTTTATGTTCAGAAGAACGTTTCACCAAACGAAATCTATGTCTAGCTAGAGACTTTAGTTCAGAAAAATGATATGATGAATTAGAGTGGTGGTTTAAGTTTTTGTCTAAGAGCAAAAAAGCTATGGTTTTGGCATCAACCTTATCAGTTTTAGTTTTTCTGAGAGATTGTGCTTTCCTAATAAGATTAATTTGCAAAGGGTTAAAAATAATGGGTTCAATACTATTATTCATTAGGAATTCAACTAAATTAAAGCTGTAATGCCCTGTAGCTTCAAGCCCCACTCTAACCATTTCAAAATTATCGGTAGGAATAGCATTTAAAAGTTCTTTAAACCCATCTAAATCATTAGAAAAGGTAAAGGAGATCTCATCAATCTCACCATTTGTGCTAAATATATGGCAATCGTGCTTATCCTTAGCAATATCGATACCTACATAAATCATAAAATCAGCTCCAGTCATAAAATAATTAGTAGTTGTGTTTGTCCACATATTCCATGCAATGTAACCTTGTTCGATATAAAGCGTCAAAGCGCTATCTAACTCATTAACAAATAGACATAGAAATGTGGTTGTATCCTACGAAAAATAGTCAAGCTATCGGGGACGGAAAACAATCCACAACTCTATGTTTATTATATTATATTTAGTTGTAATCACTAATTGATTCTAATAGATTGACTATGCTCTTATTATACAAGGGGACGAATTCCAAAAGTTATGGGCTTTCTAATAGTTAGAAATGGAAATAAAGTCTGGCTATTAGTCAAAGCAAAACAATAGAGATACGTCCCATGGCGTAAGCCGAAAAGCACCTTCAGTGCAGTTAAGAGTTAAAAG
>JAAZCH010000006.1 GCA_012513395.1 Tissierellia bacterium | reverse complement strand
GGCTAGAACATTGTTTAACTATCAAGATGTAAAAGGATTTGCAGTATTTCATAATCACCCTAGTGGAAATCCTACTCCTAGCAGTGAAGATGTATCCATGACTAGGAGATTAGAAAGCATGACAGAAATATTTGACTTGGAACTTTTAGACCATTTTATAGTAGGTAAGGAGAAGACCCTATCTTTTTCACAAGAAGTTAGTGGCTTTCTAAGCAATAATTCAAGCTATCAGGATAAGATGAAAAGAATGTCAACAGTAAAGGAGGATAATCCTATCTATGATGGTAAAAAGGCTATTGTGGAAGTGGGAGATAGGATTAAAACTGCTCTATCAGATGAAACCATTGTCCTAGATATAGATAAAGATAATGCTATCTTATTTGATGGAAGACAATTTGTTGAAGTTTCTGGCTTACAATGTGATAATGATAAGTTTTTTTGGAATCAAGGCAACTACTCTGATAGCTATCCCCAGAAGAAGGATAGTACAATAATCGATAAAATAAATAAAATGGTAGATGAAGACTATGAAGGTTTCGTTAAAGCAATGATTACTATAGAGAATGGGTTAGAAGATCCAGAGCTACTAGATGAACTTTATAACAGGTTTATGAATAACGATGGGGTAAATCTAATAAACGACTACTTTGATGAGCTTATATATGACCTAGAGTATGATATTGCAAGTAGCAGAGAAAAGGATATTGAGCCGATTGACATACCAAGTAAGGAGAAAGAATTTTTTAACAAAATAGATGGCTTTGTAGATGCTTATACAGATTTATCTAATGCAATGTATGATATAGATTATGATTTTGCAGAAAATTACCCACTAGAGAAATCATTCCACGATATTGATTTTATAAGCTGGGCTGAAGCAAGCAAGCTAAACATATCTGAAGAGAACAAAGAGAAAAATTCAGCAAAAACAAATACCATAAAAGATAAAAGGGATAATAAAAAAGAATCTACTATTGAAAAACTTAACAGGCTTAAAGATAAGGTGGCAAAGGACAGTGGGGATAAGCTAGAAGACAAGCTGGGGGATAAGAAGAAGGATAGAGAAATATAAGGACAGTAGCATAGCAACTACTGGATATGGGCGGGCTTCGGTCTGCCCTGTTTTTTTGTTTGAAATAGATTTAACACTATGGACTGATTTTTTAAAATCATCATTTTAATAACGATATAGATATTTTTGATAACTATATCGTTATTAAAGCAGTTGATAGAATACTTTGGACATGGTACAATTACTATTAAGAATGTGTTGAAAAAGAATCATTAAAAGTAATGGGGTGTACTTATATGGCTAATAAAATGAATGTGAATTATACAAAACTTTGGAAATTTCTGCTTGACAAAAAAGTTAAAAAGACAGAATTAAAGGAAGCAGCATGTATATCACCAGGAACATATACAAAGTTAAATAATGATGAATATATTTCATTAGAAGTTCTTTCAAGAATATGTTTTGTACTAGATTGTAACATTGGAGATATTATGGAATTTGTTCCCATAGAAGATTAAGCTTTAATGAAAATCTTAAACAATTTTGTTGTAGTTATTGTAGTTGCTGGAGGTGGAAGTGTTGGCAAAAGTTAAGTCGTCTAATAAGGATCAATATCTTGACTGGTTATTAGAACGTATGGAACCAACAAAAATTAATGATATTTGCAAAACATATGAAAGAATCGATACATATTGCTTAAACAACAATATCATACAAGACCCTTTATTATGGCATAAAGATAAAAAAACAATAAAAAGAGTAAAAGAAACTGTTGAGAAAAGTAGGGTATTTAAATTTTATCATAGAGGAATTATAGAAGAGACAAAAGAAGCTATCAATTTATTTTATGCATATTTAGCTAAAGAAAATAAAAGATATAAAAACCAACCCTCAAAATCGAATTCCAATTATTTGAAAGATAATAGGAATTTAGGAGATACCTCTGTAAAACATTATCATATTGTTGATTTTAATGAGATTGGTGACTATTCGTATAGCAAACCATATTCTTATTCATATTTTGGGGAATCATATGATAATTTTACAACCTGGAAAGGAATGTATGTAAGTTTTATCAATGTTTTGATGGAGGATTATGATTACATAATTGAAGATTTTAAAAACAAGTCATTTAATAGTAGAAATGGCAGGATGGATATTGTAAATAAAAATGATAAAAATAAGTTAGTTTCTCCTAAAGAAACAGCGAATAATTTGTTTGTTGAAACTAACCTAAGTTCAATCGATATTATTAAAAAAATTAAATCATTATTAGAAATCTGTTTAGTAGATTATGAAAATGTAAAGATAACCTATATCCTCAATGAACAATTAAGACAAACAAATAAAGAAGTTATGAAAGAAGTCGTTGAAGAAAATACAGATACCGATAAAATGGGAAAATATCGAAAAATATTAATTGATAAATTTCCTAGAAATTTCAGATATGATTCTGGACTAGAAATAAGAAAATTTAAAACATTTTGGGCAAAGGAATTCACTGATAACTTACTGGATAGCGATTTGGAGATAGAAAATAATATAAGTAAGATAACTATTCTATACACTGAAAAGGATAGAAAGTTTGCTTTAATTCCAGAAACGATTTTGAAAGAAAAAAGTAAGCAAGATCTATTAGCCTATATTGAATATTTATTTCAATCTGGCAAAAATGCAATTTATTATAATGCTTTGTATGAGGAAGTAATAGATATATTTTATGGTAGTAAAATAAATAATGCTGATATGCTCAGGGAATATTTAAAATATATTTATGAAGATAGAATGATATTTAAAGCATCATATTTTTCACCAGAAAATATAAAAATAGACCCTATATTTGAAGTTAAAAACTATTTGGTAAACAAGGAAGAACCGATTGAACAAAAAATAATATGTAATGATTTGTTGCACATTCCAAGGAGTAGGATAATTAACATCTTACATAGTAATAAAGAATTTATTAGGAACTCACCAGGAGTTTATCTTCATCCTGATAGTATAATTATTAGTGAAAGTGAATTAATCGAAATATCAAGTTTTATTGGATATAAAATAGAGCGAAATGGTTTTTTAACAGAAACGGAATTTATTAAATTTATAAAAGATCAATTACCTGGAATAGTTGAAAGGTATTATCAATTAACAGATTTGGGTTTAAGAGATGTTATTGGTTATAAGTTGCAAAATGACTACTCATTTAATTCTAAGATTATAAGTGAGAAGGGAAAAAATTTATCAGTAAGTGATGTTTTTAGACTCTTTTGTAATAATAATGAAAGAATAACTTTGTCAGAATTGAAAGCTTTAAAGAAAGAATTAAATTCTGTAATATACTTTGATATCATATATAATGAAAAATTAAGAATTACTGAAGAAGAATTTGTATCAAAGGAGTTAGTGAGTTTTGATATTGATAAAATAGATAATGCAATAGATGAATTTTGTTATGATGATTACATTGCTATTAAAGATATAAAATATTTTTCTTCATTTCCAGAGTGTAGGTTCAAATGGAACTCATACTTATTAGAGCATTATGTAGCAGAGTATAGCAAAAAATATAGACTAGAACATATTAATTTCAATGAAGATAGTTGTGTTGGTGGAATTGTAAAAATTTCTTCTAAAATAGAAAACTTTTATGATTTAGTAGTTAAAGTATTATTTGATAGTAATATCAGCCTCGACACTTCAATAGCGTTGGATTACCTTTATGAAAAGGGATATTTGGGTCGTAGATCTTATAAGGATATAGATAAGGCTATAGTACAGGCTAAAGCAATGAATGAAAAGAGAGGATGATATAAAGCATATGTATTCGTATAAATGGGACAGAGAAACAGGTGGTATCTTACTAGAAAGTACACCTTTAAATTTTAGTAAAGAACCAAGACCAGTATATTATAAAGAACTGGATTCTTTAGGTTTTGATAAATATTGGGATTATCAGAAAAATGATACTTATCCATACATGTGGGCTGAAGCTAACAATTACTGGTATAGAGGCTCTAAAATAGCTAAAACCAGGGGAGGAACTTTGAATTGCAAACCAGAATTAATTATTTTAGAAGAACCTATGAAGAATAATAAACTACAGTTTGTTGATATACCTGCAATGATTAGCAAGAACTATGATGTTTTAGAAAGCCTCGTACAAGAAACTATAAAAAAAACATACAATATATATAGAGAGTACAAAGATCGTGTAGATGTGTTTTATGTAGCTTTTAGTGGAGGGAAAGATAGTGTTGTAGCACTTGATATTGTGCAGAGAGCATTACCACATAATGAATTTAAAGTTTTGTTTGGAGATACAGGTATGGAATTTTCAGACACTTATGATGTTATAAAAAGAACATCTAAATGGTGCAAAGAAAAAGGAATAGAATTTTTAGAAGCAAAGTCAAAATTATCGGCAGATGAAACTTGGGAAAAGTTCGGACCACCAGCAGTCACTAATCGTTGGTGTTGTGGTGTTCATAAAACTTCTCCCCAAATAACATTATTAAAAGAACTGACAGGAGTAAAATTTTTTACTGGTATGGCATTTACGGGTATTAGAGGAGATGAAAGTGCTTCTAGAAAAGAATATGATGATGTAAATTATGGCGGTAAACATCAGGGGCAATTTAGCAGTCATATTATTTTGGATTGGAACTCTGCAGAATTATATTTATATATTTATCAAAGAAATTTAATTTTAAATGAAGCTTATAAAAAAGGGAATGCACGTGTTGGTTGTTTAGTGTGTCCCATGTCTTCTGGGAAACATGAATTTTTCAAAAATAAATGGTATTCTGATGATGTTGATAAATTAGTTAATAAAATAAAAGATACAAGTGGCAAAACATCATTTACAAAAGAAGAGATAGATGAATTTATAGAAAAAGGTAACTGGAAGACAAGAAGATCTGGGCGTGAACTTAATTTTGGTTATGACAAACATATTATTGATGTTGACAATGGTAGCACTATTGCTACAGTTTTTAAACTGAATAATGGTTGGAAAGAATGGGCGAAAACAATAGGGAATATTATTGAGTATGATACGTACAATTATACCATTGATTATAATGACAAGACTTATGAAATTAAACTTAAAGAAACAAAACAAGGAATGCAATTTAATTTTCCCAATATCACAAATAAGAGACAAGATATAAAATTTTTATCATTAATTAAAAGCTGTATCATAAAGAGCACTTATTGTGTATCATGTGGTGTTTGTGTTGCGGAATGTCCATATGGATGCATTGACATGACTGATGGAATTAAAATATCTGAAAGCTGTAAGCGATGTCATAAATGCCATGATATCCCAGAGCATTGTTTACGTTACAATTCAATAAGAAATAGAATAGGAGCTGAGAAAAAGATGAAGGGTTTAGGGCATTATTATACTTTTGGCATAAGAGAAGAGTGGTTAGATACATTCTTTAAATATGAGGGAAAAGCAGAGTTTTGGGACACTGATGGAGATTATATGCTGGGAAAAAAGATGAAAGATGCATTTTTGAACTTTTTAAAAGATGCTGATATTGTTACTCGAAACAGGTCAGTAGGACATGATAAATATACAAGAAATGAATTAACAACTTTTGGGGAGAAAATGCTAGACTTATATAAAAATGAAGAAAAAGAAGTAATATGGGCATTAATACTTTCAAATTTAGTTTATACAGCAGATTTTAATTGGTTTGTTAAAAACATACCCTTTGATGAAACAGTAACTCAAGATAGGATGAAATTACAACTAGAATCAGTTATGGAAGGCGATACTAAGGGTCTAGGAAAAAGAAATGTAGTAAGTGCATTTAAAATTTTACTTACAAAAACTCCTCTTGGAGAAGACTTAGGACTTGGAATATGTGATTATGATACAAAAGTAAATTCAGCAGGTATGGAGACAATAACATTAAACTCTTTTTATAGGACTTCATGGAAAAACCCTGATTCAAGGGTATTGTTATATTCATTATATTTATTTGCTGAAAAATGTGAGGACTATTACTCTTTTACACTTACAAGATTAATGGAACATGAAATAGATAGTACAGGAATAAGCCCAACAGAAATATTTGGAATAGATAAAGAATTAATGGCAAAATTATTGAATGGATTAAGTGTTAATTATCCTGAATTTATAAATGCTTCATTTACACATGATTTAGATAATATAACATTACGTAATGATAAGTTTTCAGAAGAAGTATTAGGTTTATTTTAAAGGGGGATCGCAACAATGGCTTTTGAAAATTATAACCACTATTTTGATATAGACCCAGAGTATTTTCCGCAAATAAACAAAGCAATCATAAATAAGGAACCAGAAATCTGGAAGAAGTTTTATCCTCATGAAACATTTGTACAATTGCTTAGTGATTCAGTAAATGTATTGTCAAGAAAGCAAAGGGTTTCAATATGGGTTGAAGGTGCTTACGGTACAGGAAAATCACATGCTGTATTAACATTAAAAAAACTTCTTGATGCTAATGAAAAAGATACTAAAGAATATTTCGAAAAATTTGATGAACAGTTAGGGAAAGATTTATTTAATAAATTTCAACGAGTAAAAACTGAAGGAAAAGAAATTTTGACAGTTCATAGATATGGATCTTCTTTTATAAGAGATGATAATGATTTAGTATTTGCTGTTCAAGAAAGCATAATAGAAGCTATGCGAGAAAAAGGAATTGAATATCATGGTGAGAAAGCATTAAAAGATTCTACAATAAAATGGCTATCAGATGATATTTGGAAGAATACATTTAATGAACTTATAAATAGCAAGTATTCAGAAATGTTTTCAGGTGATGATGTAGATTCAATTATTGAAAAATTAAATATCTACGAAGATGATGCTTTAGCAACGCTTATGCAGAAAATCATGAAAGTTGGTAAAGATAATGGAATTACGGTATTATCTATGAGTACAACTGATTTATGTAATTGGATAACTGATATTATAAAAGAAAATAATCTAAAAGGGATTGTATTTATTTGGGATGAATTTACTGAGTATTTCAAAACTAATATGAGATCATTGACAGGCTTTCAAGAACTTGCCGATTTAAGTGGAAGTGATCCTTTTTACTTCATATTGGTAACTCATGATGTTAGTCATATGTTTCCTGAAACAGATAAAACTTGGAGACATCTCCAGGGAAGATTTATTGTACCTAAATGTAATATAGAGTTACCTGAAAACATGGCTTTTCATCTTATGGGTGCAGCTATGAGTAAGACAGATGATTCAGTTTTACTAGATGAATGGAATGATACTGTTGAAGAACTTTATGATAGAACTCAAGAGTCACGAGAACTTATAAAAAAGAAAGCTCGTATAACTGATGATGAATTAAAAAATATTTTACCAATACATCCTTACACCGCATTATTATTAAAACATATATCATCAGCATTTGCTTCCAATCAAAGAAGTATGTTTGATTTTATTAAAAATGATAGTGGAGAAAAAATTAAAGGTTTTCAATGGTTTATAAAAAATTGTAGCCCATATGATGATAATCCATTTCTTACTGTAGACATGCTATGGGATTTCTTTTATGGAAAAGGCAAAGAGGATTTATCGCCAGAAATACGATCTATACTTGATTGCTATGGACGTTCATCTACTCAGCAACTAGATAGAGATGAAAAGAGAGTATTAAAAGCTGTTTTGTTATTACAAGCAATTTCGCAACAAGTAGGAGATACTGTAGAGCTATTTATTGCTAATGAACAAAATATAGATAATATTTTTGAAGGTTCAGATTTGGATGTTGGTGCACCATCATCTATAGCGAATAAATTGGTAACAGATAAAATTATCTATAAACAACCACTAGGGGCTGGGAAATATCAATATTGTGCTTATAAAAACGTTGTTGATACAGCTGCTATTGATAGTATAAAAGAAAGTGTAAGAACTGAAAATACTTCTAAGCTAATTAAAGATGGTGAATTAAGTACATTATTAAATTTAACAGGAGCTTTACGATTACGATATGATATTGAATATGTTGCTGAAAATGATTTTAAATCTACAATAAATAAAATAAGAGGACAGAAGAAAGATGATGATAATAAGCTTTCTGCCGTTGTATCTTTTGCAAAAAATGATGCTGAAAGCAGATTGATATCTGAAAAAATATCTGAAGCATTAAAAGATAATAGCTACGATATTATTTTTATTGATACATCAACAAATCCTATGGGGTTAGATTTATATGAGCAATATGTTGAGGCTATAGCTAATGCACGTTACCAAAGAAATAAGGATCCGAAGCAGGCGGATCAACATTTAGAAAATGCTCAAGAAGTGTTAGAAAAATGGAAAAACAACCTTGGGAATGGAGAATTTATTGTATATACAAAAGAAAAACAAAATGGCGAAAGAGTCATGGGATTAGAACAGTTATATAACTTATTAAAAGAAATAAACAAAAAAAATTATAGACAGAGTCTTGAGACAGGTCTACCTGTTACTGATACTATGTGGATGGCTAATTCTTTACCCAGAGGTGTTGAATATGGTATTGAACAAAAAACTTCAGCTCAATACAATAAACGACTTATAGAATTTATTGGTAAAGATGCTTGGGGAATAGAAAAATATTGGGAGAAGTCACCATATTTATTAATATCTAAGATTAAAATAAAGGTTGAAGAGATAATATCTGAGTCATTTAAAAAAGATGGTAGAGTATCAATAAGCGAAATTTATAACGAACTAAAGAGAACTCCATTTGGCTTTATGCCATGTAACCTTACAGCTTTTACATTAGGATTTGTTTTAAAAGAATATGCAGACGAAACTTATACTTGGAGTGATGGCTTAAGAAATGATGTATTAACGGTAGATAAAATTAAAGATATGGTTTCTGATGTTATAAGATTGCAAAACACACCATCAATGAGATATAACGAAAAATATATTGTTACTATGACAAAAGAAGAAAAAGCTTTTAATCAAGCAGCTTCAAAAGTGTTTAAAATTCCAGAAACATCCTGTACTTCTATAGAGGCAACAAGAGAAAGAATTCGTCAAAAGATGAAAGAGTTATCTTTTCCATTATGGTGTTTGAAATATGTAGTAGAGGAACAAGTACCAGAAAATGAAAGAATCGAACTAAATAAGCTTATAGATTATTTTGTAGGCATTGCTAACAATGAAAATTATGAAGATGATTTGACAGATAGTGATATTGCCTTAGCTATAGGTAAATTATGTTTGAAAAATAAAAATTTAGATTTTAAACTAAGTAAGTTTGTTAATGTTGAGAATTGTCAAAAAGGTATGGAAATATATTTAAAAACTTTTGAAAGTGGATTATTGATCGAACTGGCAAATGACATTCAAGACAATGGACAATATATTAATGAGGTAAGGAAAAGATTTGATGCTGATGCTGCAACTTGGGTTTGGAACATGGAAACTGCAAAGCAAAAAATTTCTGAGGTTATTTTAGAATATAAAATAGTATCAGAAAGTAATAAAATTATTAATAAAAATAAAACATTTGATGAAACAGTAAGCGAGTGGTGTCAGATAAGTGATAACATAAAGATTTCCTATAAATATGCACAAAATAATTGGGGTGATCTTGCTGATTTTATGGAGATGTTATATAAGGTTAAGCGATCGGCTACAATTTTAGATTCTCAAAAAGATAACTTTTTAAATTTGATAAGAGCTGATGGTGCTAAATTTCAGGTTTTTTATAATAATCAAGTTGAAATGTTTAAAAAAGTATGTAGTTTTTTTCTAGATAATAAAGATTACAACTTTACTGACATGGATATTAAAGAGATTTTTTCCACTATACCAAGAGGGCAATTTGATATTCAAAATAAGTCTGACTATCAGTCCACTGTTCAAGGGCATATAGATAGATATTTAGCAGAAAGTCGAAATAAGCAATTAAAAGATATGTGGTATGAGAAAACTAATACTACTTCTCCTAAGGAATGGTCTGAAAAATATAAGATGCCAATATTATATATGGTTCCAGATAAAGAATTTAATTTTGCTAAGGAAAATTTTGCAACAATAAATGAAAGG
Source organism: Tissierellia bacterium (assembly GCA_012513395.1). The sequence goes on along the minus strand of JAAZCH010000006.1, from coordinate 5,912 downwards.
CATCCTAATAGTCAGGCTATTGAAAAAGCAATAGATTATCTATCGAAAACTGACTATTTTGATAGGCTTTCAAGTCGAGAAGAAAGAGATAATATATTTAAAAATAAATTTATAAAGGACTATGCTGTAATACTAACTGACATAGAAAAGGTTAAAGATTATTTAACCAATGCGATGGGAAATATCTCACCTAATGATTGGTATGGAAATCCATCTGTAGATAGTAAATTAAGAGCAATGGCAGAAGCTGAATATAATGAGACGGGCTCTGATAAAGCACTTGACAAAATAGAGGCAATGGATGAAAAAAATGTAAAACATTATCTAAAGAGACTGATAAAAGATAATATGGTAGTGGGAATTGAAATTATAAAAGATAATTAGGGGGTGTGGTTATGAATTTAAATGAATGCATTAAAAGAGTAGAAGCGTATCTTAATAAATCAGATAATCATCCCAGAGTTATCAATATAAACGATATAGAATACTTAAAAGTTTTTAAGAAGCACTTTAAAGTAGGAGAAAATATCTTTTTAGATGTATCTAAATACTCAACGGACGATGAAAATCCAAGCATAGATAAATTACTTAATGATTTATCTATGCTTGATAAGAGTATCTTTTTAACGGAAATTTCAACATATTTGAAGTTGAAGGGTAATGATGAAGTTAGTTGGTTTTTAAATCATGTGTTACACTCATCTTTTAATAATAAGGTTATTGTAATCTGTTATCAATGTGATAGAAATCTTCAGGTATCTGATGGAAGACTAAAAAGATTGATTTATAATGTTGAGAGTAAGACTACAAGAACCCCAGACTTAGTTTTTGTAAAAGATTCCAAATTTATTCCTGAAAATCAAATTCATGTAGTAGGAATTGAAAATTTAGCTAATGCAATTGAGAGTTATGATGTTGATAAAATTTATATCAATACTAAAAAAAATAAAGATAATTATAAGCATGCTATATACAATATTATTGAACAAGATAGTCCATTTAAAGTTTTATGCAGTAAAGATGATAGAACAAATTTACTAGACGAAGGCATGGGCTCATATGAACAGTGGATAAATGCACTAGAAAAAATAAATATGTATGGATCTTGGTATTCTTGTATTTCAAAAATCTTTGGTTCTTGTAATGGATTAGATAACTTTGCAAGTAACTGGAAATATTATGATGAAAACAAAAGATGGGTATATTTTATTGCACTAAAATTATTTGGAGTAGAAAACAATTGGTGTCTATGTAAAGCTGTGAGAAATTCTAAAAGTGAAAATGAGCTTGAAAGAAATATATATAGGTGTCTATTAGATGAACAATTTGACTATAAATCCAAAGACTTTTGGGATAAGTATAATGAAAGGAAACAGCTATTGGAAGCATGGGGCAAGAATGCAAAAGAGACAAATGCTTATTGCAATATAATAAAAAGTAAAGGTGAAGATATTATATATTTCTTAACAGATATAACAGAAGAGGAAAAACAACTAATTTTTGAATATCTAGATAAAAACGCAGATGATTCTAATGAAAAAGAGATATTAGAAATTTTAGAAAAAGTTTATCTAGACTTATTTTATTACTTAAGTCCATTTTGGTTTGATAATGGCTTACTAGATGAATATTTTCAAAAATATAAATATCAAAAAGTAGCAAATAAAATATTTCCAGAGTTCAAAGAACTTGTTGAGAAACAAGCTTTGGAAAGAGAATTCAACTTATTGCCAGCTCGATCATCAAAGATTGAAGAAATAGAAAGAGAAAATACAGCACTGTATTTTATAGATGCTTTAGGTGTTGAATTTTTAAGTTACATAACAGAAAAATGCAAGGAAAATAATTTATTGACAGTAATAACAGTCTGTGTATGTGAATTACCATCTTTAACAAGGTATAATAAAGATTTTGTCGAATACTTTTTCTCAAAAGGAAGTAAGTTGATTGGCGGAAAAAAAGGAATTAAAGATTTAGATGATATAAAACATAATGGAATTAATGGATATAATTATGAGAATACAAAACTACCAATACATTTAATTGGTGAATTAGAAGTTATAGAAAATATAATAAAAAGAATACATTCAGACCTCAATCAGGGAAAATATGATAGAGTAGTAATAATTTCTGACCATGGTGCTAGTAGACTAGCTGTAATCAATAAAAATGAAAATAAATGGGAAATGCAAACTAAAGGAGAACACTCAGGAAGATGTTGTCCTAAAAATGAAATCGATGAAAAACCTGATTTCGCAATAGAAGAAAATGATTATTGGATACTAGCAAATTATGATAGATTTAGAGGTGGAAGAAAATCTGATGTAGAAGTTCATGGAGGAGCATCTTTAGAAGAAGTTTTGATTCCTATTATTGAAATAACCCCTAAAAAAGATAATATTGAAATTACAATGATTACTAAAAAAATCAAATTCTCAGTAAGGGATAAAAATGCATTCATTAGGTTCTATTCTACATATAAAATTCATGATGTAAAAGTGAGGATTAATGGCACTATGTATAAAACTATTACTGAGGATAATCAAACTTTTCAAGTTAATTTGCCTGATTTAAACAAAGCTATGAAATATAAGGTAGAAGTCTATAGTGGAAACAATTTACTGCAAGATGATTTAGAATTTGAGGCAGAAAAAGAAGGATTTGCTACAAGAAAATTATTTTAAGGAGGGATATTATAGTGGAAACACAAGTGAAATTAAGAGAATATTTTGATGAAATGGTAGTATATAAAGATTTGAAAAAAAGTAATTTTTTTTCAGCTCTTAGTTTACCCTCTTTTTTAAGAGATTGGCTTTTGCATGAATTTCAAAATGAAAATGGGGACTTTGATTATACTGAAATTTCGAACTTCATAGACACTTATTTACCCAAAAAGGATGAATGGATAAGTATTAAAGATCGTATAGTTGTAGAAAATGAGAGAGTTAAATTGCTTGCTAAAATTTCTGTGGATATAGACATTAAAAATCAAGAAATATCATTTGCTTTACCAGAATATGGATTAACTAACAAAGAAACAATTATAGAGTCCAACGTGTGGGATAATTGTAAAGAGTATTTGGTTAAAGGTAACGAAACTTGGGGAATAGTTGAGCTAGGATATAGATTTCCAGATGATGAACTGAAATTGAAAGGGAAAATAAAACTAACTAATTTTCAAGATTTTTGTCCCTATATTATTGATTTAGATTACTATAAAGATTTACGTTCTGATTTTACAACAGATGAATGGATAGATATTTTATTAGGGGCTATAGATTATAATGCGAATGGGTATGAAAGCAGAAATCAAAAATTGACGATGTTGACTCGTTTATTACCATTTGTAGAAAAAAGATTAAATCTTATTGAGTTAGCTCCAAAAGGAACTGGAAAATCTTATTTATTTGGAAGAGTAAGTAAATTTGGATGGTTATCTTCAGGTGGAGTTATGAGTAGAGCAAAGATGTTTTATGATATTAGCAAACGAAAGCCAGGGCTTGTATCAGGTAATGATTTTATTGCTTTAGATGAGGTGCAAACTATTTCGTTTGCAGATGTAGATGAGATGAGAGCAGCGTTAAAGGGTTATATGGAATCAGGTGTTTATACTGTAGGTGATTATGAAGGAACTGCAGACGCTGGAATTATTTTATTAGGGAATATTAGTAGTGATAATTGGAATATTTATGAGAATATGTTTGAAGAGTTACCTTTAGCTTTTCATGAAAGTGCTTTAATTGATAGGTTTCATGGTTTTATTAAGGGTTGGGATATACCAAGGATGCATGATGATTTAAAAATATCAGGTTGGGCATTAAATTCTGAATATTTTTGTACAATACTTCACATGCTTAGAGAAGATCCTAGTTATAGGGTTATTGTTGATGATTTAATAGAAGTCCCAGATAGAGCTGATACAAGAGATACGGAAGCCGTAAAAAGAATTGCAACAGCGTATTTAAAGCTTTTATATCCCAATGCCCGCTCAGCAGAAGAAGTAAATGTTTTAGATTTCAATCGTTATTGTTTAAAACCTGCAACAAAAATGAGATATGTAATAAAGAAGCAACTAGGTATACTGGATAAGGAGTTTAAGGGAAAGGATATACCTAAATTTACTATAAAGGAAATATACTATGATAAATAAATGTATAGCATGCTTAAAAGAAAATCTTGATAAGAATACGATTGGCATTAATAAAAAACTACTCGGAGAGAGTGTGAATACATTTTATTGTATAGATTGCCTTTCTGATTTTTTAGATACAACAGTTGAGGAGCTTAAGGATAAGATTGAGGAATTTAAAGATGAGGGCTGTGATCTATTTGAACATTAAAAATAGTCTAATTTATGCTGATAATGCAGCAACAAGTATTCTAGATGAAGAGGCATTAGAAGCTATGAAGCCATTCCTTCTTGAGGAATATAGCAATGTATCACAACCATATTCTTTTTCTAGAAAAAGTAAAAAGGCTTTGATTGAAGCTAGAAATACTATAGCAGCTTGTATAAATGCTTCTCCTGAGGAGATTTTTTTTACATCTGGCGGTACAGAAAGTAATAATTGGGCGATAAAGGGAATAATGCTTTTTTCAAAAGAAAAAAAAGGAATTATTACAAGTAATATAGAGCATTTAGCAGTATTAAAACCATGTGAAACAATGAAGGAATTTGGTTGTAGAGTGAAATACTTAGAAGCTGATACAAATGGATATATTTGTCTTGAAGAATTAAAAAAAGCAATTGATAAAAAAGATAGATTAGTTTCTATAATGATGGCAAATAATGAGATAGGTACTATACAAAACATAAAAGAGATGAGTAGAATTGCTCATGATGAAGGAATTCTATTTCATACTGATGCTGTTCAAGCATTAGGTCATCTAGAGATAGATGTTCAAGACTTAAAGATTGATTTATTATCTGCCTCTGCTCATAAGTTCAATGGACCAAAAGGGATAGGATTTCTTTATATTAAAAACGGCACAAAAGTTAGAAGTTTAATAGAAGGAGGTTCACAAGAAAATAAACTTAGAGCCGGAACTGAAAATGTTGCATATATAGTAGGTATGGCTGTAGCTTTAAAGAAAAACTGTGACAAACTATATGATAGTACTATATATTTGAAAGAGTTAGAGTCTGCTTTTTATGAAATATTAGATGACTATGAAGTAGAATATAAGATTAACGGTGGGGGAAAAAGGATACCAGGCAATATTAATATTTCTATAAAAGATAATGATGGTGAAATGATATTGCATAGACTAGATCTTATGGGAATATGTATTTCTACAGGCTCAGCTTGTGATGGAGGAAATACAAATATTTCACATGTAATCGAAGCTATTGATGTACCAAAAAATTATGCAAGAGGCACTATCAGAATTTCTTTAAGTAGTAAAAACACAAAAAAAGAAGTAAATGAAATAGCTAATAGTATTGTAAAGATAGTAAAAAAGAGGTAGAGAGCATTTCTTATCGTTCAACCTCTTTTCCCATATAGTTATCATAATTTTTCTTATACTGATATAGCCTATCCTGCTCTTGGCGGGATTGATTGAGTTTCTCAATGAGGGACTCTTTTTTTGTATGAAGTTTTTCAAGGTCTACATATATTTGCTTGGTGGTGGGTAGAACATTAGAGTCCTTAAAACTTTCAGCAACTGCCTTTTTATAAAGCATAAGTTGAGGGGTATATTCATTAATGAAGGCCTTGTCTTCAGGGTGTGACTTAGCATATTTATGGATTTCTTTATATTGTTCTATGGTATAGCGGTTCTCCATAATCTTCTTTTTTACTTCTATAAGTTTTTCTATTTCTTTATTTTCTGTAAGAAGATTTTGAACTTCAGTAGCTTTTTCATGGATAGCTTTTTCTAGCTGTTCTCGTGTTTTAAAACCTTCATTT
>JAAZCH010000325.1 GCA_012513395.1 Tissierellia bacterium | reverse complement strand
CATGAAGGCTCATCTTAAAGAATCGGACACTCCTATAAGAATCGGAAAAAATGTTGTAGTCGTAGGTGGGGGAAATGTAGCTATGGATTCTGCTAGAACAGCAAAAAGATATGGTTCCAATGTTACAATTGTCTATAGAAGAACTAAAGAGGAACTTCCTGCGAGAAGCGAAGAAGTTGAAAATGCTATAGAAGAGGGAATCAACTTTAATTTTCTTTCAAATCCAATTGAAATTATAGGTAACGAAATGGGAGAAGTGGAAAAGGTAAGATTAGTAAGAATGGAGCTAGGAAGACCAGATGAATCTGGCAGACGAAGCCCCAGTCCAATTCCAAATGCAACTTATGAAATTAAAGCTGATATGGTAATTATGGCTTTAGGAACGAATCCAAATCCACTAATTCCAACCACCACAGAAAATCTTGAAAAAGATGAAAAAAACAAGATAATTATTGACGACAGGGGAAGAACTACTTTGGAAGGTGTCTTTGCAGGTGGCGATAACGTGACTGGTTCGGCAACTGTCATTCTTGCAATGGGAGCGGGAAAAGTTGCGGCAGAAGAAATAGATAGATATATAAAGGAAAAGTATTCAAAATAAAATTATCCTCATCAATAATTGCTAGATGACAATCTTTATAATTATTGGCAAAATTATTGCAGTTATAATTCCAGCAATTGCAATTGACAATCCGCTTATTGCACCTTCAACTTCACCCATTTCAATAGCTTTAGCAGTTCCTGTAGCGTGGCTAGTGGTACCCATTGCCACTCCCTTTGCTACGGGATTTTTTATTTTGAACAAATCTAAAATTACCGGTCCTAAAACTGCTCCTAAAATTCCTCTAGTCGAAATTGCAATGGATGTTATGGCTCCGACTCCGCCCATCAACTCCGTGAGTGGAAGTGCTATAGCCGTTGTTATAGACTGGGCTGATAGTGAGATTTTAAGCTCGTTTCCAATTTGAAAGAGATTTGATAGAACGATAACACTCACTATTGCAGTAATTGATCCTACTAAAATTCCTGTCAATATAGGTATAAAATTTCTTTTTAAAATGTCTAAATTTCTATATAGGGGAACCATTAAAGAAACAGTTGCTGGAGCTATAAAAAACGTAATATAGCTTGCACCAGTTCTATATTCTTCATAAGTGATTCCAGTTATTTTCATTAAGATGATACAAGTTATTATCCCAACGAACATTGGATTTAAAATTGGAAGTCTAAATCTTTTGAATAGCCAAAGACCCAATAGATATCCAATAATTGTAAAAATTATACCAAGATAAGGGCTAATCATTTAGCATCCTCCTTTGAACAAAAAACACGACACTTCCTGTTACGACCATAGTTATCATTGCTGAAATAAAAATTATTATAAAGAGTTGAAACAGTTCTCCTTTAATAAGATCAAATACATTAACAATTGCAACAGTTGGCGGTATCAAAAAAAGTTGTAGGTTATCTAACAGTCCGGATGGAACTAATTGCAAGTCTTCAAGTCTAACGATTTTCAAATTCATAGCTATAAACAAATAAATCATACCGTAGACAGTGTCTGGAATGGAAAATCTATAAAAGTTTTTGTTATATTTCCCAATAACAAACAAAAAAATATAATCCCAAATTCTTTAACAATTCTCAATTTATCTCCCCCTTAAATTATCTTTATTTAATAATACCAAAAAATGTAAATTAAAGCTATTATCCAATACATTAAAGAGTCATTATATGTTAAAATAACAATTATTAGTATGTAAATTGAGACTGTTGCATTTAATTTGTTACAAATTGAGGAAATTATGTTTTTTATATTTGGAATTAATACTAAGCAAGAAAAATTAAATTTTGATGATTTGAAAGTTTGCAAAGTTTGCGGCTCATATG
>JAAZCH010000324.1 GCA_012513395.1 Tissierellia bacterium | reverse complement strand
GCTAATAGATATCGGTACAGGCGCAGGATTTCCCGCAATACCTTTAAAATTAGTTAACCCGAACTTAGATATTACCCTCTTAGACGGACTCAATAAAAGATTGATATTTTTAGAAGAAGTAATAAACAAAATGAATTTAGATAATATCAAAACATTTCACAGTCGCGGAGAAGATGCTAGCAGAGATAAAAAGCACAGAGAAAAGTACGATATAGCAGTATCTCGAGCAGTATCTAGACTTAACAAATTAGTAGAATTTTCCCTTCCCTTAGTTAGAGTAGGTGGAATCTTTGTAGCAATGAAAGGTGTAGCTCTTAAAGAAGAACTAGAAGAAGGACAAAATGCCATTGAAGAACTAGGTGGTAGGCTAAGAGACGTTATTGAATTTAACTTAACAGAAAATGAAAATGGCAGAACTTTAGTTGTAATAGAAAAGGTTAAGAAAACTCCTGAAAAATATCCAAGACAGTTTGGGCAAATAAAGAATAAACCGTTATAGGACAGATAAAAATATTATAAATAGAAATGTTTCACGTGGAACATTTAGAAATAGATAAGGAATAACAATGATACTTAGAACTTTTATATTTTTAGGAATAGCAGGATACTTCATCTGGGATTATACAAAAGACCCTAAGAAGTTTAAAAAACTAGTCTTTCCCATTATAGGAATTAGTTATTTGGCTAGTACAGATTTTTATTTAAAGCTCGATGATAGAATAAAATTAATTACTATGGTTGTAGTTGCTTTATTCACGATAAGATACTCCCTTGCTTATTATAATGATTATAAAAAAGAGAGATTTAGAGAAATTAAGCGACTTAGAAACATACGTGATAAAGAGCGTATAGAAAGGGATACTTTACTTCTAAAAGAAATTTTAGATGCTAAAAATCAAGAAATCAGAAAGAAATCTTCTTCTTATGAAATTACAATGGAGTTTTCAGATACTTCCATTGAATCGCCTCGCCAAATTGCTTTTTTGAGATTAGAGGACGCACCTTTTGAAGATTATTATTTAGAGGAAGAAGATATTGAGACAGACAGAAGTAGTATTGAGATTTTAGAAAATCAAATAGGCATGTTTGAAGAAAAATAAATATAGACTAATAGGACCTGGTATGACTTTGAAATGTTATACCAGGTCTGAGACTTATGGCAAAAGTCTCCATATCATTCTTTTTTGAGTACCCTCGGGCCGGCGGGCCATAAACGCTCAAAAAAAAAGATATTCCGACTTTAAAAAGTGTTTGTTACCACTCTTGGACTTGGTATGACTTTAAAATGTTATACCAAGTCTTTAATGTTTCACGTGAAACATTCTAAAATATAATAAGGTGAAACACTAAAATTAGTGATATATTAATTATATCAATCAATTTTCCTTTATATTTATCCCAATTTGCTTTATACTATTAGCATGATATGAAAAGTATGAGGTGTCATATGGGCAAAACTATTGGAATTTTTAACCAAAAAGGCGGTGTAGGTAAGACTACAACTGCCATTAACTTAGCTGCAGGATTAGGACGTAGAAATAAAAAAGTATTGCTAATAGATTTAGATCCCCAGGGAAACGCTACTAGCGGTCTTGGGATTGATAAAGAGTCAATAGAGCTAAATGTTTATGATGCAATTTATAATGATACTCCCATGGAAGATATAGTAATTGAAACTAATGGGAAGAATTTATGGCTTGTACCATCAGATATTGATTTGGCAGGTTTAGAGATAGAACTAGCTCAAAGCAATGATTGGCATCATTTGATGGAGAATGCTCTGGTAGGAATTAAAGACAGTTATGATATTATAATAATTGACTGTCCGCCTTCTCTAGGCATTTTAAGTATTATGTCATTAATCGCATCTGATTATGTATTAGTTCCAATTCAATCTGAATTTTACGCACTGGAAGGAACTGGCCAACTTCTAGAAACCATTAAAATGGTCCAAGAAAATTATAATCCTAATTTGGAAATCCTAGGAGTAGTTATGGTTATGCATGACTCTCGAACTAGATTATCTTCTGATGTTGTTGAGGAAGTTAAAAAT
>JAAZCH010000323.1 GCA_012513395.1 Tissierellia bacterium | reverse complement strand
TGACGCTATGACGGCTTCTGTTTGGGTGCCTGACTGGGAAATTCTGAGCAAAATATCCGACAGGATTTTTGCCGAGGTCGAGGGTGTTAACCGTGTGCTTTATGACATGAGCCCGAAACCCCCGGCGACAATTGAGTGGGAATAGTTAAAATTAAACAAGAAAGCTGATAAAACCAATGTTTGTATAGGATTAAAGTTCTCGACTGGAACGAAATTGGGTAAAGAAGTTTTTTAGAATAATAGAATAAATAATGCCGAGTGGCTTACAAGGAGAGACACCATAGAAATCTGAATAAGATTTCTATGGTGTTTTTGTGTGCATATTTATTTTTAAAATCTAGATAAATTTCTAAACGCATCGAATTCGACACGGTTAAAACTTGGGTTATGAATTTGCTTATGAAACACTTTAAACCTATCGAATTCGATGGGGTTAAAATTGGATTATATACTTAGTATTGAATTATTTCTAAACTAGTCGATTTCGACCAGTTTAGAATGAGGTTATATATTTATAGTTTAATAATTATTTTTTCAATCTAGATTTCTTAGGATATGAGAGCTTCCAATCCTCAAATTCTTCATCTGTAATTTCTCCATTATAATGTTTTTTTCTCATTTCATCCCATTCCACTAGAAAATCATTTAAATTCATATCATGGGAAAGCAGCCCTGTTGTAGAATCTTCTACTAGGGGTCTGATTTTTAAATCTTCTTCATAATCAAAAAGAATCTGCATAAATTCAAAATTGGAAATAGGAGTATGGTCAATTAAGGCAGATACATCACAGTCTAAAACCTGGGCTATTTTTATTAATTGATTCTTACTAGGTGAACGATAACCCAATTCATAATTCCTTATAGCAGAATCTGTAAGTCCTGATTTTATAGCTAATTCCTTCTGTGTCAATTCTACAGGAATAATCTATAGGGAGGATATTGAGGATCTTAAAAAAGAAAATGATGATATATCAAGGGATATAATGAGAATACAGAATATCCTAACTAGGAAATATAATTAAATCTTCTTACAGGTGTAAAATACCTTAAGGTCTGATATAATTATATTAATCATAGAATTGAGCTGGACTTATAATTTAATTTCAGATTATACAAAAGGAGATTAAAAGATGCAAGATTTTGGAAGAGTGATTTTTAAAATTGAACAGGTTTTAGAAGATAAAAACATAAGCAAAAACAAATTAGAAAAGGAAGCAAGCCTTCAAAGGACCCAACTTAATTCATACTGTAATAATAAAGTTAAGCGAGTGGATTTAACTACAATAGCAAAAATTTGTTATGTTTTAGACTGTGAGATAGCGGATATTATGGAGTACGTGAGGGAATAAAGGGGTGAAGTCATGGTAAATCAAAGTCCAGAACAAAGATCTAGAGATAAGATTGATCTTATGTTACAAAATGCTGGTTGGAGTGTTCAAGATAAGAACAAAGTTAATTTATCAGAAAGCAGGGGTGTTGCTGTAAGAGAATATCAAACAGATGTAGGACCTGCTGACTATGTTTTATTTGTTGATAGAAAACCTCTGGGGGTAATAGAAGCTAAAAAAGAGGAAGAAGGACAAAGATTAACAGTTGCTGAGGACCAAGCATATGGTTATGCACAAGCAAAACTAAAGTATAATCTAAACAAGGAGCCTTTACCTTTTGTATATGAAAGTACAGGGGTTTTGACAAGGTTTACTGACTATAGAGACCCTAAACCTCGTTCACGGCCTGTTTTCTACTTTCATCAACCATCAACTCTATTAGAATGGTTTGAGGAAGAAAAAACCCTAAGAGCTCGATTGCAGGATATGCCTACTTTAGATGAGGAAGGGTTAAGACCTGCACAAATAAAAGCTATAAAAAATTTAGAGATATCCTTTAAAAACAATAAACCAAGAGCCTTGATTCAAATGGCTACAGGTGCTGGAAAGACATATACTGCCTGCACTTTTGTGTATAGACTATTGAAGTTTGCAAATGCTAAAAGAATACTTTTTGTTGTAGATACTAAAAACTTAGGTGAGCAAGCTGAACAAGAATTTATAAAATATCAGCCTAAAGATGATAACAGAAAGTTTACAGAGCTATATAATGTTCAAAGACTAACATCTAGCTACATAGCCCAGGATAGTCAAGTTTGTATTTCTACTATTCAAAGATTATATTCAATTTTAAAGGGTGAAGAGCTTGAAGAGTCTTCTGAGGAGGAAAATCCTAATGAAAGTAGTTGGCAATGGAGGAAGAAAGATCCCATGCCAGTTGAATACTCAAAGGTAAATCCTATAGAACAATTTGATTTTGTTATTATAGATGAATGTCATAGATCAATCTATAATTTATGGAAACAAGTATTAGACTATTATGATTCTTTTTTAATTGGTCTTACAGCTACACCAGATAAAAGAACTTTTGGTTTCTTCAATGAAAATGTAGTAAGTGAATATACTTATGAAGAATCTGTTATTGATGGTGTAAATGTTCCCTATGATGTTTTTACAATAGAAACTGAAATAACCCAAGCTGGAGCTAAACTAAAAGCTAAAGAGTTTGTTGATAAAAGAGAAAGACTAACACGAAAGATGAGATGGGAACAGTTAGATGAAGATCTTGAATACACATCTAAAGACTTAGATAAAAAGGTAGTTAGTAAAAGCCAAATTAGGAATATTATTAAAGCATACAAGGAAGCCTTGCCTACAATTTTTCCTGATCGTTATTATGAAAATGGAGATTTTGAGGTACCAAAAACTCTTGTATTTGCAAAAACTGATAGTCATGCAGATGATATTATAGATACTATAAGAGTAGAATTTAATGAAGGTAATGAGTTCTGCAAGAAGGTAACATATAAGGCTGACGAGGATCCAAAGTCAGTCCTAAATAGATTTAGGAACTCCTGGAATCCAAGAATAGCAGTAACTGTAGATATGATAGCAACAGGAACAGATGTAAAACCGTTGGAGGTTTTGCTTTTTATGAGAGATGTAAAAAGCTCTAATTATTTTGAGCAAATGAAAGGAAGAGGAACTCGTACCATTAGTTTTGATGATTTAAAAAAGGTAACTAGGGCAGCTAAATATACCAAGACACATTTTATTATTGTAGATGCTGTAGGTGTTACAAAATCACGAAAGACTGATAGTAGGCCTTTGGAAAGAAAGAGAAGTGTAGCTTTAAAAGACTTATTGGGTGCAGTAGCTATGGGGGCCCAGGATGAAGATCTATTCACTTCCTTAGCAAATAGGTTGATTCGCTTAGACAAGCAAATTACAGAAGATGAAAAAGATAGACTAAAAGAAATAAGTGGCGGACAAGACCTAAAAGATATGACTAAGAATCTATTAAATGCTTATAACCCAGATTTAATTGAAAACAGAACTATTGAATTAGTAAATGAGATTCCTGAATCGAAAAGAACACCTTTAAAAGAAGAAGAGTGTAGAAAGAAAGCAGAGAGTCAACTAGCAACAAATGCGGCCAAGGTTTTTACAGGAGAGCTAAATGAATATATTGAAAATGTTAGAAAGATACATGAGCAGATAATTGATAATATAAATCAAGATAAAGTCCTGAGAGCAGAATGGGATAGTTTTACAAAAGATAAGGCGAAAGAGCTTGTAAAAAGTTTTGAAGATTATATAAAGGAAAATAAGGATGAAATTGTTGCTTTGAGCATCTTTTATAATCAACCTTATAGACTGAAAGAAATGACTTTTAAGATGATAAAAGACTTATTTGAAAAGCTAAAAACTGAAAAGCCCCTACTTGCACCGCATTATGTGTGGGAGGCTTACAGTCAATTAGAAGATGTAAAGGAATCTAGTCCTATAAATGAGCTAGTAGCTCTTGTTTCTTTAGTAAGGAGAGTTTCAGGTATAGATAAAAAACTTACTCCTTATAATAGAATTGTAGATAGAAATTTTCAAAGATGGGTCTTTGGGAAACAGGCAGGACCCCTAAAGTATAGTGAAGAACAAATGGAATGGTTGAGGATGATTAAAGAACATGTAGCCACTAGTTTTCATATTGAAGTTGACGACTTAGATTACCATCCATTTGATGGTCAGGGAGGCAGAGGGAAAATGTATAAATTATTTGGAGACAATATGTTGGGAATAATAAATGAGTTAAATGAGGTATTGATAGCATGATGAGGGAAGATTGGGTAGAAGTAAAGCTAGGAGATGCATTTTTTACTACCTCTGGCGGAACTCCGAGTAGAAAAGTTATGGAGTATTTTAATGGAAATATACCTTGGGTTAAATCAGGGGAGTTAAATTATAATGTGATTAAAAATACAGAAGAACATATAACTGAAGAGGCTATAAAGAATTCGAGTGCAAAAGTATTTCCTGAAGAAACCCTGTTAATTGCCCTTTATGGTGCAACTATAGGAAAATTAGCTATATTAGGAGTCCCAGCTGCAACAAATCAAGCAGTTTGTGGAATATACAAAAATGACAATTTTTTAGTGAAATTTATATATTATTATTTGTTTCATAAAAAACAAAAGTTAGTCAAACAAGGCATAGGAGGAGCACAGCCAAATATTAGTCAAACCATCTTAAAAAGACTATTGGTGCCAGTTGTGTCACATTCAGAACAAAGAGCTATTGTTGCTAAAATTGAAGAACTATTTTCTGAATTAGATAATGGCATCGAGAGTCTTAAAAAGGCAAAAGAACAGCTAGAAGTATATAGACAAGCTGTATTGAAAGCAGCTTTTGAGGGAAAATTGACTAAGGAGTGGAGAGAAAGAAATAGTTACTCTATGGTAGGTTATTTAAGTAGCATTCAACAAGTAAAAGCAGAAGCAATTAGAGACAAATTAATTCCAAAATCTGATTATTTTCCTGAATTTAAAGAGGAAGAATTGACTTATAAATGCCCTGAGAATTGGATCCACCTACCATTTAAAACAATTACAAAGAATAATAAGTATTCTCTTAAAAGAGGACCTTTTGGTAGCTCATTAAAAAAAGAGTTTTTTGTTGAAAAAGGTATACCTGTTTATGAACAAGCAAATGCTATCAATGATGAGCCTTATTATCATAGATATTTTATAACTGAAGAGAAATTTAATGAGCTTAAAGCATTTGAAGTTAGTGGTGGTGATATGATAGTAAGTTGCTCAGGTACACTAGGACGAATAAGTTTGTTGCCAAACAATGCTAAGACAGGAGTAATAAATCAAGCATTACTGAAGGTGGATATTGATGAAGACATTTTATTGAAAAGATATTTTATATTATTATTTAGGTCAGGGACTTTTCAAAGTCTCTTATTTAAGAAATCAATAGGTACTGCCATGCGAAATATGGTTGGTATGAAACAATTAAAGGAAATACCAATACCAATACCTTCTTTAGAAGAACAAGAACAAATCATAATAGAAATAGAATCCCGTCTATCAGTTTGTGAAAATATAGAAGCTAATATTGAGGAAGCTCTTGAAAAAGCTGAAGGGTTACGCCAAAGTATTTTGAAAAAGGCTTTTGAAGGCAAGTTGCTTTCGAAGGAAGAGTTAGAAGCATGTAAACTGCAAGATGATTGGGAGCCAGCAGCAGAATTATTAAAAAGAATTAAAGAGACAAAGAAGGAGGCAAAAAAATAATGGTAAATGAATCTAATATAGTTTCAAAAGTATGGAGTTTTGCCAATATATTAAGAGATGATGGAGTAAGTTATGGTGATTATTTAGAGCAACTAACGTATTTGCTTTTTTTAAAAATGGCAGATGAATTTTCCAAACCTCCTTATTTTAGAGAGATAAACATTCCTGAAGGATATGATTGGAACGATTTAAAAAGGAAACGTGGTGCTGAGCTTGAAGATCACTATAATAAAACTTTAAGAGAATTGGCAAATGCAAAGGGAATTTTAGGGCAAATTTTTACCAAATCTCAAAATAAAATTCAAGACCCTGCTAAACTTTATAGGATTATAGAAATGATAGATAAAGAAGACTGGGGCATGATGGGATCAGACTTAAAAGGGAAGATTTATGAAGGGCTCTTAGAAAAAAATGCAGAAGATACAAAAAGTGGTGCAGGTCAGTATTTTACCCCTAGATCTCTTATTAAAGCCATGGTTGCCTGTGTTCAGCCTGAACCAAAGAAAACCATAATAGATCCAGCATGTGGGACAGGAGGATTTTTTCTGGCATCCTATGATTATATTAGTCAAGCCCATAATTTAAATAGAGATGAAAAAGAGTTTTTAAAAAATAAAACCTTCTATGGTAATGAAATTGTAGCCAATACTAGGCGCCTTTGCTTGATGAATATGTTTTTACATAATATAGGTGAAATTGATGGTAAAAGTTTTATTTCATCTGCAGATGCTTTAATAGCAGACGAAGGCAATAGATATTACTATGTTTTGGCTAATCCACCATTTGGAAAGAAATCATCGATGACTATTACTAATGAAGAGGGTGAGCAAGTTAAGGAGGATTTAGTCTACAATAGGCAAGACTTTTGGGTGACCACATCAAATAAACAATTAAATTTTTTACAGCATATAAGAACTCTCTTAAAAGAAAATGGACAGGCTGCAGTGGTTCTTCCTGATAACGTATTATTTGAAGGTGGAGCAGGAGAAACAGTTAGAAAGGAACTTTTAAAGACTACAGAGCTTCACACAATACAAAGATTGCCAACAGGGATATTTTATAGACCAGGTGTTAAAGCTAATGTACTCTTCTTTGACAATAAACCAGGAGCCAGAGACCCTTGGACAAAAGAAGTATGGTTTTATGACTATAGGACCAACATCCACCATACTTTAAAGAAAAAGCCAATGCAATTTGAAGATCTAGAAGATTTCATAAAATGCTATAATCCATCTAATAGACATGATAGGCATGAAACATGGTCAGAAGAAAATCCAGAAGGAAGATGGAGAAAATATAGCTATGATGAAATCATAGAAAGAGACAAAACAAGCTTGGATATCTTTTGGCTTAAGGATGATAGTTTAACAGATTTAGAAAATTTGCCAGATCCAGATATTTTGGCTAACGAGATAATAGAAAATATAGAAGCAGGATTGGAGAGCTTTCAAGCATTGATGGAAACGTTAAATGGGGAGTAAGGAAACAGATAAAGGAGGTTGCTATGAAATGTCCTGGTCAAGGGGAATTGTAACACCTGTGTCCAAAGTCATTAAGCAACTTGCTTTTTAGCTGGGGGCAGTCCGCCGTTGAAGGAATGAGGGCGGATGAGGTTGTACCACAGGTATGCAAAATCCGAAACCGCCGTA
>JAAZCH010000322.1 GCA_012513395.1 Tissierellia bacterium | reverse complement strand
GTCTTCTTCTTCGAATATATTCTGATAAACCAATTCCTGATAAAAAAGAAAACATCCGTTTAAAATGATACTCTGAGCAGCAAGCAATTCTAGATACTTCACCATAATCAATATCCTCCGTTAGGCGCTCTTCAATAAATAGCAATGCTTTATTCATACTACTTAACGAATCCATCAAACAACCTCCTTTCACCAACAATATTATCAAAGGATGCGCTTACCCATCCGACAATCTGTGCACAGTTTTGTCGATAAAATCCAGAACATAAAAATCGATTCCAAATGGAATTTATTGTACTCATTTGCTATGCTTGCACTTAAGTTACTGGTTTCTTTGCGATATAAAATACATAGCTGTAATAATCCTTAAACCTATTATACATGTCGGCTTCAATTTTACCTGCTTCAACGAATTCTTTAACCTCATCAGTATAATCATATTTTTTCATGAATGCTTCCGACCTTTCCAGTATCGGTTGATAATAGTTATCTAACCAACATTTATCATCCAACACAAAATGGGCCACAGAAGTATATCCGCATTTGTTAATAACTGATAGCTTATTCTCGATTGTATCAATCTCTGGATACGCATTAACCCAGTACTGCACGATTTCGTCTGGTCTTGTATCGGTTAACCATGAGATTTCAGAAACAGCGATATAACCGTTATCCTTCAAATATTTTCTCCACAGCGACAGCCCCTTTTCAAAACCGATGTTGTAGATAGCCCCCTCCGACCATATTACATCAAAAGAACTTTCCTTAAAGGTTAAGCTTTCCATCAGCATTTCTTTAGCTACAATACGGTTAGTAAGGTTATTCACTTTGGATTTTTTCATAAGCATTTCTAAAAACTGCGGAAACATATCGACAGCTGTAATTTGTGCACCTGTGTTTTTTGCAAGGGTTATTGTCTGCCCACCAGTTCCGCAGCCGACGTCTAATATTTTAATTTTTTCATTCAAATAAGGAAGATAGCCCAGCGCTTTTAGTGTTGCTTCTTCGCTGCCCGGTCCCTGCCGTTCGTTATCTTTATGATACTCTATAATTAATTCTAATAAATCCATTTTAATTCTCCTTATAAAATATTTTATTAATCTATAATACACTATTTTGAAATGAGGCTATCAAGATTTTTCATATCCATTTTATCAACTTCTCGAAGCTCGTATCCACTATGAAATAATTTTTGAGCTTCAGCAGAAATACATGGAATAACCCGGCCTTCAAACACCGCAGTGGAAAACCATTTTGCTTCAAACTCATACCAGCCACCTTGTGGATCAGCCTGTCTGGCACTTCCATCTTTATTTAATATTAAAGGATGTATATCTATATATCCCAATCCAGGATGGTATAACTCAATACGAGAAGGACTCCAATCAACTACAATCTCATAACCTTTTTCTTTCAGTTTATATAATAGAGCTTTCGTAAACTCTCCATCAAAATCAACGTCAATATCTCGATGTTCTCTGTTTTGTTTTCCGAGTAAAATATCTACTCCCCAGCCGCCATCTATCCAATATTTCATTTCCATACTATCTAATAAATCCAATACTTCTATTAGATTTTCCTTAGTTACAATTTCTTTTTTATTCATAAAATCCCCCTTTATAACCTTATTTATTATTTTCCATTAATTCATCTAACTCAGCTTTCGATGTTAGCTTTTCAAGATTATTAAATATCTTCTCTTCGTCCCAGTTCCACCATTGAAGCTTTAGCAAAAATTGAGTCTTTTCATCACTAAACCGTTTCTTGATAAATTTGGCTGGGTTACCACCATAAATTGTATAAGGTTCAATACTTTTTACTACAGTTGAGTTAGCAGCAATAATTGCACCATCTCCAACTTTAACACCAGGCATAATAGTAACATTTTGACCTATCCACACATCATTTCCAATCACTGTATCACCCTTAAAAGGGAGCAGTTCTATTGTAGGAGTTACCTTTTCCCACCCACAGCCAAAGATATTAAAGGGATAGGTTGTAATTCCATCCATTCTGTGATTTGCTCCATTCATGATAAACTTAACACCCTCTGCAATTGCACAGAACTTGCCTATAATGAGTTTATCCCCTAAAAATTCATAGTGGTGCTCTATGTTATCATAAAATCTCTCAGGAGATTTATTATTATCGCTGTAATAAGTGTATTCACCGATCTCAACATTTGGTCTTTTAGGTAGATTCCTTATATAGCAAACAGTTTTTATATTTTCATTCGGATATAGCTTATTCTTATCT
>JAAZCH010000321.1 GCA_012513395.1 Tissierellia bacterium | reverse complement strand
CGATACTAAAAATGTAATTGCAGAGGTCCAAAGGTTGGCGGATTTAAAAGGAGTCAGAGGGATTGTATTTGAGTCACCTTGTATAAAGCTTTTCAAGGCAGAAACAAAATATAAAGTAAAAAATAACTGTATAAATTGCAAGAGATGCGTTAAAAAACTGGGGTGCCCTGCCTTAATTAAAGGTGATAAAAAAATTGAAATAGATTACAATCTCTGTTACGGCTGCGGTATATGCGAGCCGATTTGCCCAGTTGGTGCGATAGTGGAGGTGGCGAAGTGAAAGAAATTTTATTTGCAGGAGTTGGCGGTCAAGGTGTGGTTTTGCTTTCTAAACTACTTGCTTCTGCCTATGTAGAAAAAGGATATTTTATTAAAACCACTGAAACTATCGGAATGGCACAGATGGGTGGATCTGTCACCAGTCATCTAAGAGGTAGCAAAGATAAAATTCATTCGCCGTTTTTGGTCGAAGGTACTGCAGATATCGTATTTGGATTTGAACCGTCAGAAGTTTTGCGAAACAGCAGATACTTAAACTCTGATAC
Organism: Tissierellia bacterium; assembly: GCA_012513395.1. The sequence goes on along the minus strand of JAAZCH010000321.1, from coordinate 10,496 downwards.
GAAAATTATACTCCACGACGTGGCGATAAAACCGGTGACAGATACCTTAAGCGATATGGATTATGATGGAATTAGAATTCTAGACATTATAAAAAGAGATTTTAAAAATGTTTATATATGCAATTTTTCGAAATTATTTGAACAAATTGGAACTGACAAGCCCATGAATATTGGACTTTTGGGCGTAGCCATTGGACTAGATGTTTTGGGAATAGGATATGATGAAGCTATAGATATATTAAAAACTAATTTGCCAAAAAAGGTTTTGGAAAAAAATCTTTTGGCGTTTGAAGAAGGATATAAACTCGGAAAGAGTAAAGGGGAGAAAAATGAAAGATAATACATTTAACAAAATCAAAGAAAAAATTTCGAGTTTAAAAGAAATTGAAGGTGGATACTACAAAGAATTATTTAAAGATATTTCCATGAAGGAATTTAATTCTTTAGAAGATTTTGAAAAACTTCCCTTTACGGACAAGGACGATTTGAGAAATTGTTATCCCCTAGGCATACAAGCGTGTCCAGATGAAGATGTGATTAGAATTCATTCCTCCTCAGGCACGACGGGATTACCAGTAATTATTCCCTACACAAAAAAAGACGTAGACGATTGGACGTTAATGTTCAAACGCTGCTACGAAATGGCTGGCGTTGGAAACTTGGACCGAGTGCATATCACGCCGGGTTATGGACTGTGGACTGCAGGAATAAGTTTCCAAGCAGGAGCTGAAGCTGTAGGAGCCATGGCGATACCCATGGGACCTGGAAATACAGATAAACAACTTCAGATGATGAAGGATTTAAAATCTACGGTTTTGTGTTCCACGTCTAGCTATGCACTATTGTTGGCAGAAAAGATAGAAGAGCTGGGAATTGGAGATGAAATTTTTCTAAAGAGAGGCTTGATCGGTTCTGAGCAATGGGGAAAGAAGATGCGTAGAAGAATTGAAGAAACTTTAGGTGCAAAACTATACGACATCTATGGCCTTACAGAAATTTACGGGCCTGGAGTAGCCATTAGCTGTGACGGAGAAGATGGCATGCATTATTGGGACGATTATTTTTACTTTGAAATTGTGAATCCAGAGACTGGAGAAGTTTTGCCTGAGGGCGAGTATGGAGAATTGGTGATTACGACTTTGGAAAAAGAAGGGGCACCACTAATAAGATATAGAACCCATGACTTGACGAGAATAATTCCGGGGAAATGTAGTTGTGGAAGTGAGTTTCCTAGAATTGATACATTAAAGGGTAGAACTGACGATATGTTCAAGGTCAAAGGCGTGAATATGTATCCGAAACAAGTAGAGGAAGTTCTGGCAGAGATAGAGGGCGTAAGTAGCGAATACCAAATTATGATAGACCATCTACATGGCAAGGACATTTTAACTCTTTATTTCGAAATGGACAATGGCCAAAGTGTAGAGCATATAGAACGAGAAGTGTTTAGCCAATTTAAAAAGAAGATAGGAATTTCCATTTATCCAAAAGCTGTTGGGATGTATGAACTTCCTAGAAGCGAAAAGAAAACCACTCGTATATTTGACAATAGATATTAAATGGTTAACAGTTAAAAGTTTGCAGTGTACAGTTGCTTTGCTTGGCATACGGACTGATTGTACCGAAATATTTATTGGAGAAAATGTATTAACAAGTGATATTTTGCATTTATAGTCTTGTAAAATTTATTTTACACTAACATCAAAAAAACCTAATTAAATCCCTTGACAATTAAATTTATTTCATGTATCATAATAAAAATCGTTGAATTGGAGAAGTAAGTTTTTTTAAAATCTTTTAGAGAGTCGGGTCAGGTGAAAGCCGATAGGTGGAGAATTGCTGAATAGAACCAATGAGATTAAGTCCAGAAATTTATAGTATGGATTTACGGTTACGTGCCGTTAATACTTAGAGATAGCAAAATTTGCTAATTAGAGTGGTACCGTGAATGTATATATTCGCCTCTTTTCCTTTGTGGAAGAGAGGTTTTTTTATTTTATAGGAGGAGATTAAATGAATTATGGTTGTCAGTCGATGGTGGACAAAATCACAGATATTATGATTAAGCGTCCCCAAGAAGCCTTTAAGAATCAAGATTTTATCAACGAAAATTATGAGGCATGTAAGTATTACGGAATTCCTGATATGGAAAAGTGCATTGAAGAGTATGAAGTTTTTGAAAACATTTTAAAAGAGAATGTAGAAAATGTCTGGTATCTTCCTGAAGATGACATTACAAACTTGGACTCTATCTATGCACATGATTCTTTAAAAATCACTAAAAAAGGCGCAATTTATTTCAATATGACCAAGGACGTGAGACAAAATGAATCGGAAGCTGCTGAAAAATATCTAACGTCTATAGGAGTTCCTACTTTAGGCCATATAGTTGAACCTGGAAGAATGGAAGGTGGGGACGTACTTTGGCTAGACGATAAAACTGTAGCTATTGGTTTGGGATATAGAACTAATGAAGAAGGAATTCGTCAATTTACCGAACTGACCAAGGATTTTATCGATGAAGTAATTACTGTTCCACTACCCCATGCTGTGGGTGAAGATGAAGTGCTTCACCTTATGAGCTTAATCAGTCCAGTAGCAGATGATTTAGCAGTGGTTTATTCCAAGTATATGCCGATTTTCTTCAGACAGATGCTTATTGAAAGAGGAATCGAGCTGTTGGAAGTTGACGATGATGAATATGATTATCTAGGTTGCAACGTCTTGACGTTAGCACCAAAGGTATGCGTCTTGATTGATGGAATACCTAAGATACAAAAGAAGTTAGAAGATGCTGGATGCAAAGTTTACACTTATCCAGGAGAAGATATTTCTATAAAAGGAACAGGCGGAGCTACTTGCTTCACTTGTCCAATTGCAAGAGTAAAATAATTTAAGGGAGATTGATAAAAATGTATACACATATGATTGTTAGAACACCATCAAAAAGCATGGTAAAAGGATTAAGAAGAGATGATATTGGAACACCAAACTATGAGGTAGCTTTAGAACAGCATAAAAAATATATTGCTGCTTTGGAATCCTTGGGAATGGTTGTAGATGTACTTCCACCACTAGAAGACTATCCAGATGCTTGTTTCGTAGAAGACGTAGCTGTAATCACAGAAAAAATGGCGATTATAACTAATCCAGCTACAGAACAAAGAAACGGCGAAAAGGAATATATAGTTGAAGCTATCAAAAAATATTTTCCGGAAGAGCACATCCACTACATCACTGAAGGTTATGTAGAAGGCGGAGACGTCGTCAGATGTGACGATCATTTCTATCTAGGCGAATCAGATAGATCTAGTGAAGGTGGAAGAAAACAATTTATAGAAATTCTAGAACAATATGGCTATACAGGCTCATCAGTTCCAACTGAAAATGGTCTTCACATAGGTTCAGATATGATGTATATAAAAAATAATAACTTGGTAATTACAGGTGACTTTGTAGATATGCCAATATTTGACAAGTATAACAAAATAATTGTGGATGCGGATGAAGCATATGCGGCAAATGTAATGTGGGTAAATGATACAATTTTAATGGCAGAAGGATTCCCCAAAACTCAAAAAGCTATCGAAGACTTGGGACACAAGACTCTACTTTTAAACAATTCAGAATTTAAAAAGATCGACGGAAGCGTTACTTGCCTGTCACTAAGATTTAAACCAATAATTTAAAAATATAAATAGGGAGAGAGTTATGGGAATTGAACAAATTATAGAGATAGTCGTTTACGATTATTTATGGGGGATTCCACTAATTCTAATAGTATTAGCTGGAGGAATTTATTTCACTTTTGCTTCGGGAATTATCCAATTTAAGTTTTTTGGCAAGAGCTTTAAAATGATGAAGGAAAGTTTCGAAGGAAATAAAGAAGAATCCATCGGAGATCAAACAGGAGTTTTATCTTCCTTTGAAGCTATAAGTGTAGCACTTGGTACGACAATAGGTGTAGGAAATATCGGGGGAGTTGCAGCTGCAATTGCCCTCGGTGGACCTGGAGCAGTATTTTGGATGTGGATGGCAGGACTATTCGGAATGGCGATTAAAGCCGTAGAGATAACTCTCGCAGTTCATTATAGATCCAAAGACGAAAATAATGAATCTTACGGTGGACCTAACTACTATATGCATAAAGGTATTGCATTGGAAAAAGGTCAAAGCACAATTGCAAAAATTTTAAGTGCAGTATTTGCTTTTGGATTTGTACTGGGAATATTTTTAAATATCCAAACCTACACAGTTTCAGAAGCAGTCGCAGGCACTTTCAATATGAACATAAATATCATAGGAATTATTTATACAGCAGCTCTTTATTTTATGATATTAGGTGGGATGAAACACATTGGGAAAGTGGCGGCTATATTGGTTCCAATTATGATAGTTTTCTATATTACAGGGGGATTGTATATCATAATTGCCAATGCAGCAGCTATACCTGAAGCCTTTGGATTAATCTTCGGCAGTGCATTTACAGGAACCGCAGCCTTTGGAGGATTTGCTGGAGCAAGCTTCAAATTAGCCTTAACTTCTGGAATGAGTAGATCTGTATTTAGCAACGAAGCAGGATGGGGTTCAGCTCCCATGATTCACGCTTCGGCGAAAGTAAATCACCCCTTTAAACAAGGAATTTTTGGAATATTTGAAGTTTTTGTTGATACATTTATAGTTTGTTCCATAACTGCATTGATTATAATTGTAACAGGACAATGGAGCAGTGGATTAAACGGAGCAACCTTAACACTCCACGCCTTTGAACAAGGAACAGGATCTATAGGCAGAATAATTTTGGCGATTGGAACGTTTTTATTTGGGCTCACTACATCGAGCGGAGTTTACACTCAAATAGAAGTAGTGTTGAGATACATCATAGGAAATAGTCCAATGAAAGAAAAGTTGCTGACATTTTATAAATGGTTTTATCCAATTCCAAGTGTGGTGTTGGTATTTATTGCAAGTTACTATGGACTACCAGGTACAACAGTATGGCTCATATCAGATGCCGCAACGGCGTTTCCAATCTTTGCAAATATAATTGCGCTATTTATATTATGGCCTAGATTCAAAAATATACTAGCAGACTACAAAGCTAGATATATGGGCGAAGGAAAAATCGATCCAAGCTTCCAAGTGTTTTATGAAGGTAGCAATGAAAGTAACGATGTAGATATTGCTAATTAGTAAGTATCAATTAGTAGATAGCCTACGGATAATTATGTGGATTAATTTATTGCTAACATATGTATAATAAAATTTAAAGATTATTTATGCCTGACGGAATTTCCTTCAGGCATATTTTTTTGCAGTAAATTTTACTAAATATTTACTAAGTGGATATTATTTACCTATCATTAATATATTCACATTTTAAAATATGGTATAATAAGCCTAGGTGAATTTTTTATGGATTTTGTGCATTTACACGTGCATTCGGAGTACAGTTTATTAGATGGGTCAGCACGAATTCGGGATATGGTTTCTCGCGCGAAGGAATTGGGAATGAATTCCCTTGCCCTTACTGACCACGGCTCCATGTACGGAATTTTACAATTTTATAAAGCTTGTAAAGATGAAGGTATTAATCCTATTTTAGGTTCTGAAGTTTATGTCACTGCAGGTGATATGACTGAAAAGAATCAAGGTAATAGGCAATATTTTCATCTAGTTTTACTTGCAGAAAACAATATAGGTTACCAAAACTTAATGAAAATCGTGTCCATTGGAAATGTAGATGGGTTTTATTACAGACCGAGAGTGGATTATGAGGTTTTAAAAAAATACTCTGAAGGAATAATAGCTACTAGCGCTTGCCTTTCTGGCGAAGTTCAGGAGTATCTTTTGCGTGGAGATTACGAAGCTGCAAAGGAGAAGGCTTTTTTCTATGAAGATATTTATGGAAAGGGGAACTTTTTTTTAGAGCTTCAAGACCATGGCATGGAAGAACAAAAGATAATCAATGAAAGATTACTAAAACTTTCAGAAGATACGGGAATTGAATTAATAGCTTCCAACGATTCTCATTACTTGAAACAAGAAGATTATATAGCTCATGATGTATTATTATGCATTCAAACAGCTAAAACTATAAATGACGAAAACAGAATGAAATTTCCGTCCAATGAATTTTACTTAAAGTCTCCTGAGGAGATGTACAAATTATTTTCTTATGCTCCACAAGCCCTTGAGAATACGCAAAAAATAGCAGACAGATGTCATGTGGATATAGAATTTCATAAGACAAAGCTACCTCACTTCTTTGCACCAGATGGATATGAAAATGAAGATTATTTGAAAGAATTGATTGAAGCTGGCTTAATAAAACGATATGGAATTATTACCCAAGAGATCCAAGACCGCTATGAATATGAACTCAATACTATTTTAAATATGGGTTATGTGGATTACTTTTTAATAGTTTGGGATTTTGTCAGATTTGCAAAAGAACAGGGCATTCCTGTGGGACCTGGCAGGGGTTCTGCAGCTGGCTCAATTATTTCTTATGCATTAGAAATTACTGGCGTAGATCCTTTGGAATACAATTTACTTTTCGAAAGATTTTTAAATCCCGAAAGAGTTTCCATGCCTGATATCGATATAGACTTTTGCTACGAAAGACGAGAAGAAGTAATTGATTATGTAATAGAAAAGTATGGCTCAGATAAAGTAGCTCAGATAGTAACTTTTGGTACAATGGCTGCTAAGGGAGCGATTAGAGATGTTGGGCGTGCACTAGATGTGCCCTATGGAAAATGCGACAATATTGCAAAAATGGTGCCCAATGCACTTAATATAACTTTGGAAAAAGCTTTGGATGCCTCTAAGGAACTTAAAAGAGCCTATGACGAAGATGCGGAAGTGAAAAGAGTTATAGATATAGCTTTGGCAGTGGAGGGTTTACCAAGACATACCTCAACACATGCTGCTGGCGTTTTAATAACAGGTTCCGAGGTTACAGATTATGTTCCTCTAACTCGTAATGATGAAATTATTTGTACTCAATTTAATATGATAGAGCTAGAAGAGTTGGGACTTTTGAAGATGGACTTTTTGGGTCTTAGAACTTTAACTGTCATCCAAGACACTCTAGAAGCTGTCAAGAGAAATCACGGAATTGAAATAGATATCGACAATATAGATAACGAAGATCCAGAAGTTTTGGAGATTTTCAAAAACGCCGAAACGATTGGAATATTCCAATTTGAGTCAGCGGGTATGAGAAGATTCTTAAAGGAGTTAAAAGCTGATAGATTTGAAAACTTGGTGGCGGCTAACTCATTATTCAGACCCGGACCCATGGACCAAATTCCTCAATTCGTTGCATCAAAACACGACAGCTCTAAGATTTCCTACATCCATCCCCAATTGGAAGAGATACTAGAACCTACTTATGGCTGTATCGTCTATCAAGAACAGGTTATGCAAATCGTAAGAAAAATTGGCGGTTACTCTTTCGGCCATGCGGATTTAATTCGTCGTGCCATGAGTAAGAAAAAGATGGACGAGATGGAAAGGGAGCGTAGAATTTTCATCTACGGAAAAGAAGATAGTGATGGAAATATTTTAGTTTCCGGCGCAGTTAGAAATGGCGTCGACGAATTTAGTGCAAATAAAATCTTTGATTTGATGATTGATTTTGCAAATTACGCCTTCAACAAATCCCACTCTGTGGCGTATGCTGTAGTGGCGTTTCAAACTGCGTACTTGAAAAGATATTATCCGTCAGAATATATGGCTGCATTAATTTCTTCAATAGTGACCCAAACTAACCAAGTAGTTTTATATTTAGAAGAATGTAAGAGGTTGGGAATAGAAATTTTAAGACCTGATGTGAACAAATCTTTTAAGAAATTTTCAGTAGAAGACGGTGCAATTCGATTTGGACTTTTGGGTATAAAGGGAATTGGTGGAAATGTTATTGAAGCCATAGTAGGTGCTAGGGAGTCCGGTGGAGATTTTATTAGCCTAAAGGATTTTATAACTAGAGTTTCAGATTTTAAAGCCAATGCTTTAAACAAAAGGGCCATCGATGGATTAATTCGTTCAGGCTCTTTGGATGGAATAATTCCAGGCAGAGCAAAGGCCATGAGCGTATATGAGGATATATTGACCAGTCATATTCAAGAACAAAAGAGAAACCTCCAAGGACAATTTGATTTGTTTGGTGGTGTAAATGAAGACTCACATTCATATGACTTAGTTTATCCAAATGTGCCAGAGTTTTCCAACACTGAACTGTATGAAATGGAAAAGGAAAGTACAGGAGTTTATATTACAGGTCATCCACTGGAAGAATATGAAGAAACTATAAATAGAATAAATACGTATTCTATCGGAGAAATTAAAATTCACGATGAAACAGAAGACCACATATTTTATGACGGGAAGGTCATGAAGCTTGCTGGTATGATTATAAATATACGGAGATTGTTAACTAGAAAAAATGATCTCATGGCTTTTATCACAATAGAAGACCTAGTGGATTCCATTGAATGTGTAGTATTTCCTAGAACCTTTGAACAATATTTGGAACATTTAGTGGAAGATAAAGTAGTCACTGTAATTGGGAAATTACAAGTTTCAGATGCGGAAGAGACAAAATTAATAGTCGAAAGAATAACTCCCATAGAAGAAGAAATGAAAAGAAACAATGGTCGAAAACTTTTCTTGAGAATGGAATCTAAAGATGATACGAATACCATTAACGAAATAATAGATGTATTAAGTTCTTACAAAGGTGATACAGACGTAGTATTTTACTTTAGCAATGAAAAATTGACGACTGCAAATGAAAAAATAAAAATTGATGTGGCTAGAATAGAGGATATAACGACTTCCTTAAGCCTACATTTAGAAAAAAAAGATATAGTATTGAGATAGGAGGAAATTATGAGAATTGCCATATTGACCAGTGGAGGAGATGCTCCTGGAATGAATCCTGCAATTAGAGCTATTGTTAGAACTGCTATTTTTAACAAAATTACAGTATATGGAATTAACAACGGCTATAGAGGATTGATAGACGGTGAACTTACGGAATTGAACGCATCTAGCGTAGGTGACATCATCCAAAGGGGCGGTACGATTTTGGGTACGGCTAGAAGTGAAGAATTTCAAACTGAAGAGGGATTTCAAAAAGCCCTTAACGTTTTAGACGTTTATAATATCGATGGGCTAATAGTCCTCGGAGGGGATGGATCTTTCAGAGGTGCCCAAAAATTATCTGAAGCTGGAATAATGACTATAGGTATTCCTTGCACAATAGACAATGACTTGTATTATTGTGATTACACGATAGGATTTTGGACTGCGATAGAAACAGTTATAGAAGCCATAGGAAAATTGAGAGATACTTCATCTTCCCATGGACGAGCAAACGTCATAGAAGTTATGGGCAGAAATTCAGGAGATTTAGCTCTTTATTCTTCTTTGGCAGGAGGGGGCGAAAGCATTATCGTACCTGAGCAACCAGTAGATATCGATGCAATTTGTAGAAAAGCATTGAAAGGTAGAATGAGAGGAAAGAAACATAATCTCATAATTGTTGCAGAAGGCGTAGGTAATGTATTTGAAATCGCGGAACAAATGATAGCAAAGACCGGAATAGACACTAGAGTTACTGTTTTAGGACATATCCAAAGAGGGGGAACTCCAAGTGCGCCAGATAGAATAATGGGTTCATTAATGGGTAGAAGAGCAGTAGAACTTTTAATGGCTGGTATGACTAATGTGGCTTTGGGCATAAAAAATAATGAAGTGATAGAAGTGGATATTAACGAAGCATTGGAAGCGGAAGGCGAATTTAATTACGATATTTACGACACGATAAATATATTATCCGTGTAGGGAGGAAAATAATGATTAAAAAAACAAAAATTGTCTGTACAATAGGACCGGCATCTGAATCAGAAGAAATGCTAGAAAAGTTGATGCGTGCTGGAATGAACGTGGCAAGACTAAACTTTTCCCACGGGACACATGACGAACATCAACAAAGAATTGACAGAATTAAAGGAGTATCAGAAAAACTAAATTATCCAATCGCAATTATGCTTGATACCAAAGGACCAGAAATTAGACTTGGAAATTTTGAAACTGAGCCGATAAATTTAAATACCGGTGATGTCTTTACCTTGACTACAAGGGATATTTTAGGAAATCAAGAAATTGTTTCCATATCCCACGATGGGCTAGCAGATGATGTCGAAGTTGGAACTGCAATTTTAATAGACGACGGTCTAGTGGAATTGGTAGTAAAAGAAATTAAAGACGGCACAGATATAGTTTGTGAAGTCTTAAATAGTGGAGAACTAAAAAATCACAAGGGAGTGAATGTTCCCAACGTTAAAATTTCTCTACCAGCAGTAACTGAAAAAGATAAATCAGATATTATTTTCGGAATCCAAAATGACGTAGACTTTATAGCTGCATCTTTCGTAAGAAAGATGGATGACGTAAACGAAATTAGAAAAATTCTGGAAGACAAT
>JAAZCH010000320.1 GCA_012513395.1 Tissierellia bacterium | reverse complement strand
TAGATGAAGCTGTAAATAGAATATCTGCCCTTGATACCATTATTGGCAAGCTCTATGAAGACCATGTCTTTGGCAAGCTAACGGAGGATAGATTTATTAAGATGTCTTCTGACTATGAAAAAGAGCAGGAAGAACTAAAAAGAAAGCAGAATTTCTTAGTGAAAAATTAAAGAGTGTCAAAGACCAAGCTTTGAATACGGACAATTTTCTAAAGCTAGTAAAAAAGTATACCGAGATTAAAAAGCTAGATGCTGAAATTATTAGGGAATTTGTGGACAGGATAATCGTCTTTAAAGCTGAGAAAGTTAATGGCAAAAGACAGCAGAAAATAAGGATATACTATAACTGCATTGGTGCTATAGATATTCCTAATACAGAAAGCAAAACGGCATAGCCGATATATAAACCGACCATGCCATTTTTTTAGAATTATAAATCCCTATGGTAAAGCACCATTTGCTGCTCTTTTTTTATTTTTATCTTATTGACGATATATAATATTTCCTTTATAATTAGTTTTAATTGAATATTGCATTATGTAAATATGGTTGTACCATGGAAGTTGGGTGAGAATCCCGCACAGGAATCGCTGCTGTAATAAGGGAGCGGTTATCTATTAGATGTCACTGGAGGAAATCTGGGAAGGCAAGATAATCGCAATGATCTTTAAGTCAGAATACAATACATAATGTGTAACGATACCTTCGGACTCAAGGTTAGTTATAGAATACATATGTGATATTTAGTTACGTATTGGAGAGTCCAATGCGTATTTTTTATATTATAGGAGGAAAAAGTGAAAGGAAAGAAAAAAATTTTGGCATCATTTGTGTTATCTCTTGTGCTGGTATTTAGTTTCCAAAGAGTTGGTAGGGCTATGCACATAATGGAAGGATATCTTCCATTAAGCTTTTGTATAGCTTGGGGAGTAATCTCAACTCCCTTTGTGTTACTTGGAATTAAGAATTTAAACAAAATTGCTAAAGAAAATCGAAATGCAATGATAATTTTAGCTATGGCAGGGGCCTATGCCTTCGTTTTGTCAGCTTTGAAGCTACCTTCAGTTACAGGATCTTCTAGCCATCCCACTGGCACAGGATTGGTTAGCATTTTCTTTGGCCCAACTATAGGTACTGTTGTGGCACTAGTTGTGCTACTGTTTCAAGCTATATTACTTGCCCATGGAGGTCTTACGACTTTAGGGGCAAATACTTTTAGTATGGGAATTGCAGGGCCATTTGTAACTTATGGATTGTATAAGCTTGGAGAAAGATTGAATATCAACAAGAAATTTTCGATTTTTATAGCAGCTGCATTGGGAAATCTCTTTACTTATGTGGTTACTAGTATTCAACTTGCAATTGCACATCCCAGTGAAGTTGGAGGAATTATGGCTTCGTTTACAAAGTTTGCAAGTGTATTTGCTGTGACACAAGTGCCTTTAGCAATTGTCGAAGGTATTCTAACAGTTATTGTTATAATTGGATTGGAATCTTTGGCAAAACCTGAATTAGACAGTTTAGGATATTTTGGAGGTGTTACAAGATGAAAAAGGGAACAACTATAGCGATCTTATTATTAATTATTATAGCAATTGTCCTTTATCCTCTAATCACCATTCAAGATTCTGAATTCGGGGGAGCAGATGGAGAAGCTGAAAATGTAATAGCAGAATTAAACCCAAACTATGAACCTTGGGCAGAAAGTTTTATAGAACCGCCAGGAGGGGAAACTGAAAGTTTATTATTTGCCCTTCAAGCAGCCTTTGGAGCGGGAATAATCGGTCTGGGCTTTGGATATTTTATTGGAAGAAGAAAACCCATCGAGGAGAAGTAATGTTTACGATAATTTTAGCCTCTCTAGTCCTTTATCTATTGGGATTAGGGAGGTTAAATCCATTTATAACTTACATAGGAATTGCTGGTATAATTGGATTCTTTTTGTTTTTTGATAATGAACAACACCATAATAACCTTTTAATTATGGAGACCATATCAAACAGAAGTCCTAAAAAATACACAAATCCTGTGATGAAATTAATTTTAGCTCTTTGTATAATTATAATAGTGGTAGGGGCAAATTCTCTTGTGATTTCTCTTGTAACTCTCATAGCTTCAATTTATCATTTTACAATTATCAATAAAACCTCATATAAACATTACTTAGATTTTATCCATGGACCATTGATTTTTATAATGTTGAGTATTTTAGGAATTATAATTTCAATTACTAAAACTGAACTTGGTTATATCGACATTCCAATTTTCAGTTATTTTATATCTATAACAAGAACCTCTCAAGAAAAGGGAATAAAACTATTTTTAGTTTCTCTATCCAGTGTGAGTGTCCTTATAAATTTTGCAGCCACAACTCCCATGGGAGATGTTATTTATGCATTGAAAAAATTAAAAACTCCATGGGTTTTAATAGAGCTGATGTATTTGTTATATAGATATGTTTTTTCATTATTTTATGTATTTAATTCGTTACAAATTAGTGCTAGAGCAAGACATGGATTTTCTGGAGTTAGAAACTCTTACAAAACTTCGATGATGTTGGCCACAAGATTATTTAATAAATCTTTTTATATGGCTAGGAATTCTTATAATGCAATGGAATCTAGAATGTATCAAGGGCAATTGAGGTTTTTGGAAGACAACGAGAGTTCAAAAGATGGCCTGATGTATTTAGTATTTTTATTTACTCTGGTTTTGATTTTTATTTTGGAGAAAGTATTATGAAAAGTTTTAATGTGAAGTTGAAAAACGTATTTTATAAATATCCAGTTTCAGAAAAATTTGCCTTAGAGGATATAACTTTAGAATTTTTCAGTGGAGAAAATGTCGTGGTCCTTGGAGAAAATGGGATGGGAAAATCTACCTTATTTCTTACGACAAATGGGGTCTACAAACCTACTTCTGGAGAGATCTCAATTGGGAGTCATATCATAAAAGACAAAAATGATTTGACCAGCTTAAGAAAAACTGTGGGACTAGTTTTTCAAGATCCAGAAACCCAGTTTATTGCACCAACTGTGGAAGAAGAAATATCCTTTGGACCTTTTAACCTGGGAATGAACAATGAAGAAGTTAGAAGTGTTGTAGAAAGAGTCTTGGATATTTTAGATATTCAAAAACTAAGAAAAAAATCTCTATATGCTTTGAGCGGAGGAGAGAAAAAACTTGTAAGCATAGCCAGTGTTTTGGCTTTAGATCCAAAAATAATTATTTTTGACGAACCCACTGCAGGCCTAGATTATTCAAATATAAAACTGTTTAAAGAAGTATTAGAAATTTTGAAAAAACGAGGGATTGGACTAGTCATATCTACTCATGACATAAACTTTGCCTGGGAATGGGCAGAGAGAGTAATAATTTTAAAAGATGGAAAAGTCTTGGCAGAAGGGGACACTATAAGTATTTTATCTGACGAAAAAATATTAAAAGAAAGTAATTTAGAAAAACCTGACTTATTAAAGTTTGCAGAACTAATTAAGACTGAGAAAGATATTATTCCTAGAAATTTCACCGAATTAGAAAATATAATAAAATCTATTAGATTAGGATAAATAAATAAAAAAGCTGAATACTTTTTGTATTCAGCTTCAGTTTTATGCCAAAGTGTATCCTGTTTGTAAAATCGACTCTCTAACTAGAATATCCATTGCATCTACTATTTTAATTCCATCTAAGCCTTCAAGGGGGACTAGAGATAATTCCGTACATGCCAATACAAAGCCATCAGGAGAATAAACTTTATCTAGTTTTCTTATCAAATCTAAGAATTCAGGTCTTTCAACGTCATTAGTCTTTTTAATATCATATATGATGTTGTTTATCTCATCAGAATAGTTCTCTTCTAAATCTATTATCTCAATTCCATAGTTTTTAGCGTATCTTTCATAGACACCAGCTTGTTTGGTTCCCGTTGTAGAAAGTATCAAAGCTTTTTCTCCTATGTTTTTGTTGAAATCTTTCATAGTCTCATCAATCATATTAATTATGGGGATTGATGTTAGGCCTTGGACTTGGTCATAAAAGTAATGAAAGTATTTGCAATTTCTGGACTTCCTTGCAGGGCAAGACCAACTACGACCCCTAGAACTAGACCTATTAAAATTCTAATTGCTAAGGACATGCTGCGCTTTTCATTACCATTTGTCATATACTAATCCTCCTTTTTATAATATACTACTAATTATAAGTAATAAAAATTCCTTAGTCAATTTTTAAAAAATTCACAATCAGAGAATAATGTAATTATTAAGAATAATTTCATAATACTGTAAATTTAAAGGAGAGATGTGATTATATGAATAAAAATATCTATGAATTGAAAATAGGAAATTTAACGAGAGAGCTTCCAATCGTAAAAATATCTCCGGATTTATCCATTGCAAGTTTTGTAATATTAGGAGATGTGGAAATGGTTTCTCTTTGTGCAAAGATGCTAAAGGAAAAAATGCCAAAAGTCGATTACTTAGTGACAGCTGAAGCGAAGGGGATCCCTTTAACCCATGAACTATCTAAAGAATTAGGAATAAAAAATTACATAGTTGCAAGAAAAAGCGTAAAAGCCTATATGAACGAGCCGATCTCACACTCAGTTGTGTCAATAACCACTTCAAAACCTCAGACCCTATATTTAAATGATACAGATGCCAGATTAATAGAAGGAAAGAAAGTGGCAATTGTAGACGATGTCATATCTACTGGCAAATCGATTAAAGCTTTGGAAGAACTTGTAAAGCTGGCAGGGGGAATTGTAGAAACCAAAGTTTGTATCTTAGCCGAAGGAGATGCTAAAGATAGAGACGACATAATATATTTAGAAGAACTACCTCTGTTTTAAGAATAAAACCTTGAAACAGAGGTTTTTTGTGATAATTGTGTGAAAAAGTTGGCAGATTCCGTGAGAAATATGATAATAAATTGAAAACGTATGCATAAACCCTTTATAATATAAATTATACGGTATGTTCTATTTTAGACGAAGATTACGTTAAAAATATTAAGATCTTTGAGAGGACATAACTTTAATTAAAATATGGAGGGAAATATGAAAAGATTAATTGTTACATTATTAGTATTGTCAATGCTGATTTTTACAGTAGCATGTGGAAACAATGAGCCAGCTCAAACACCGCCTGCTCAAGAACCAGCAGAGACAACAGAACCAGCTGAAACAGCTGAAACTACTGAGCCAGCTGAAGGAACGGAAGAACCAGCAGGAGAATATAAGGCAGAAGAACCTGTTTTATTAACTTCTGTAGGACAAAGTGCTGACGTTGAGATGGTTAAGTCTATGCTAGAAAGGGTTGGAATAGATTATACTTCTAACAATTTAGCAACATCTGCCGATATTGGCGATGCAAAGACTTTAGTTTTAGCTATAGGAGGTTCATCTAAGGGATTAGGAGCTGCAGGAATCGATGCAGATGCTGAGCTTGTTAGAGTTAAAGAACTTATTGACGCTGCTGATGAAGCAGGACTTAGTATAATTGCTGTTCACATCGGTGGGGAAGCTAGAAGAGGAGAACTTTCTGATAGATTTATAGCTCCAAGTTTTGAAAAAGCAGATTACTCAATTGTAGTAAAAGCTGGAGACTCAGATGGTATGATGGAAGGCCTAGCTAAAGATAAAGGAATAGGAATTAATTTAATCGATTCTATTACAGATACAACAGGCGCATTAGAAGGAATATTCAAATAATTAAGCTTGTAAGCTAGAATTTGTGGAGCAATTTAAATTGCTCCACATTATTAAAAAAGGAGATTTTGAATGAGTATAGAATTTATTATTTTCCTTGCCATGATTGGAACGTTTTTGGTTTGTGCCTTTGCGTTAAAATTACCTGTTAGTATTTCCATGATGCTTTCTTCTATAGTTGGAGCATTAGTGGGGGGGAAAGGATTGCCTCTTAGACATTTAGTTGAGGGTACTTTTTCTTATGTAGATACCATTTTGGTAATTGCATGTGCGATGATATTTATGAAAGTTATAGAAAAGTCAGGTGCTTTAGATGCCATTTCATCTTTGATAATTGAAAAATTTCATAAGCAACCTGCACTTTTACTTATTTTAGTTATGTTAGTTATTATGTTCCCAGGTATGATTACAGGATCTTCTACGGCGTCAGTTTTGTCTGCAGGTTCAATTATGGCTCCTGTACTTTTATTAATGGGAATACCAGCTGTTGAAGCGGCTTCAATTTTGGCAATGGGTGGAATACTTGGTATGATTGCTCCCCCTGTTAATATCCCAGCCATGATAATTGGTGGAGGTATAGATATACCCTATGTGGGATTTGAAGGTCCATTATTATTGTTGACTATTCCAATGGCAATTTTCAGCGTTTTATATTTCGGATATAAACACGTTAAGGATTTAAATTATGAGTTAGTAAAAAAAGAATTAAACTTTGAACCACGTCAAAAATTCGGTTTTAGAATTTATATTCCAATAATTGTAGCAATAGTACTAATGGTTGTAAATAAATTAGTACCTGCAATTCCAGATTTAGGTATGCCTTTAGTATTTATCATTTCATCCATAATAGGACTTTTTACTGGATATAAGATTAAGATTTTTGAAGAATCTAAAAATGCTATAAAAGATGTGCTTCCTGTTATGGGAATTCTGATGGGAGTGGGAATGTTTATTCAAATAATGACTTTGACAGGAGTTAGAGGATTTATCGTTACGGCTTGTATCAGTCTACCAGACGCTATGCGTTATGTGGCAATGGCCATCTCTATTCCATTATTTGGAGCCGTTTCTTCTTTTGGTGCTGCATCTGTTCTTGGGGTTCCATTCTTACTATCCTTTATGGCGAAAAACCAAATTATCACAGCAGCTGCTATTTCATTAATTGCAGGGGCAGGGGATATGGTACCACCAACAGCTTTGGCGGGAATATTTGCTGCAAAAGTTCTAAATTTAGATAACTATGTTCCTGTTATGAAAAAATGTGTTGTGCCTATAGTTTTGATGGTTGTTTGGAGTATTGTAATGATAGTATTTTCTCCACAATTGGCACCATTTATAGTATTTAAATAGGAGGAACTGATGATAACTTTAATTTATAGAGCATTGATAGCGTTGGTATTGGGCTTGACAGTTTGGAATTTATTTACAGAAGAAAAAGTTTTAAATCAAGCTAATGCAGCCCT
>JAAZCH010000319.1 GCA_012513395.1 Tissierellia bacterium | reverse complement strand
TCTACTATCTATTATCTACTATCTAATATCTAATATATAACCCTATTCCACCATTTATAGTTTTGAAAATGGGGGCTGTCTTTTACTCTCCAGTAGTGTCCGGATTCTAGCCCTACTTCTTCGCCGATTTTTGCGCATCTTGCAAAAAATTCTGTATCTCCGTAGGGGTCGTCTCCTGCTTTTGCTATGTCAAAGGCTCTACGTCTAGTGTGCATGGAGTCTTTTGTCCACGTCACTCTCGGTCCGTCTGTATCTCTGCCTTGGGAATACAATTCGTCTTGTCTTTTTTGAGTTCTGTAAGTTTCTGTTATTCGAACATCTAGTCCTTCTTCTTCACATCTTTCTAGAAATTTCATCGCCAATTTTTTCGTATCTGGAGTGAGCTGATTTAAATCAGAAATGACTTCTTGCCCAT
Organism: Tissierellia bacterium; assembly: GCA_012513395.1. The sequence goes on along the minus strand of JAAZCH010000319.1, from coordinate 3,109 downwards.
ATACTTTGGGATAACTTCTCATGGCAATTTGATTGCGAATACTTATCCCAAGAAATATAAGTCCAATAATTAACCCAAGTACAATACTTCGTTTTATTATTCTCTTTAGTTTTATAGTTATTGGTTCTTTGTAAATTCGTCTATTTTCTAACATCAGCTCCTCCTTTTTAATTAAATTTTATCGTCGTTTTAAACAGATCTCCGTCTATATCTATCTCGAAACTTCCCCCTTGGACTTCTGTTAGGGATTTGGCTATGGATAGTCCTAGTCCGGATCCTTCCGTAGTTCTAGAAGCGTCTCCCCTGGTGAATCTTTCCATAAGTTCATCTGTAGAAATGTTAAGTGGATATTTAGAGATGTTTTTTATCACTAGCTCTACTCCATCGTCATCGTACAAATCTACATAAACTCTAGTATTTTCCAGAGAATACTTATATATATTGGAAAATAAGTTTTCTAATATTCTGGAGGTTTGAGTTCCGTCTAGTTCCATAATCACCGGTTCTTCTGGTCTGTTCAAATTCGTAACTATATTTTTTTCAGTCAGTTTGTCTTCCCATTCGCCGTAAATTTGTTCCAATAGTTGTCCAAAGTCTATTTTTTCTAGATGGAGGTCTACATTATTCGAAGATAATTTACTAAGATCGAATAGTCCTTCGATAAGCTCTTTTAATCTATGGGACTTATCGTTAATTACTTTCGCATATTCCTTTATATCTTCGATACTACCTTCTTCATCTACAATCAATTCGGAGTAGTTTATTATAGACGTCAGGGGCGTTTTTAAATCGTGACTTACATTTGTAATTAGTTCTGTTTTTAATCTTTCTGATTTTAGGGCATCTTCTACAGCAGAGTCCAAATTGTTTCTTACTGTATTCAAGTTATGAGCCAGTGTTCTAAACTTTGTGGAGTCTTCGTCTATTTTCACATCGTAGTGACCCTTTGCTAGGAAACTTGATGCAGACTCTATCGCCTTTATATCATTGTGATATGCTTTTAATAGATAGGTGATTACATTGATTAAAACCACCCAAATCATAAATATAAAATTTCTCCATCCATAATTTACAAACCACCTAGTTCCGATATATCCCAAGAGAATAAATCCTACATAAGCTACGATGATATTGTTTCTGGAAGTTCCTTCAAAATTATTTGTAAATTCCACTGCATAACCTACTATTCTTTTATAAATTCCCTTACCCATTCTTCCAAAAATAGAATTTTGAAAGATAAAGGATTTTAAACCTTTGTTGTAAATAGACTTAAATCCGTGTACGAAATAAAGGATTGCGATACCGCCAAAGAAAATTACTATAAATTGGACAATCCTAATTAATAATTTAAAACTCTCAAGTGTTTCTTGATTCCCAGTCTCCCCTATAACCATAATAGGTAAAAATAATAGCCATGCTAACGTCATCACTATCTCAATTGGATATCTAGAAATGCCTTTATAAAATCCTCCTTGAATTGCAATATCATATCTAGTAATAAATCCAAAACCCAAAATAACTGCAAAAGCTATCATTATTGAGATAAAAAACATAGGTATATGCGCTTGAGAAAAATGAGTTTTTTCTATAGCTTTTATAAAAAAGGGAGAATTAAAATCTACTGAGTATACAAAATTCAACTTACTTATTCCATTGTCGTTGGGATTAATATTGGAATAAATATGTTGAATAGAATTTTCCAATTTGTCCCTAGCGATTTGCGCATTATTATTTCCACTAATATCCACGGCATTATCATATGTCAATAAAATGGGCGTCCATTCCCCTGTTATAGCGACATTGTCTTCTTTAAATTTTATTGTGTAAGGATCAAATTTATAGTCTGGTCCTACCTCTTTTAAAAATGCTTTATCGTTGGTGAAGTATTTCACTCCATATACAGGTTCTTCCAAATTGTCCACATTATTTTTTGAATAATAATTATATTTTGTATTGGCTTTATATTCTTCATAACTGTCAAAATAGTCGTAAGTTCCGTCCACTCTTTGGGCTACTACAGTGCCATGTGTATTAAAGTATTTCGCAGTCATGGGATAATTTATTATTTTTTCTGAACGAATATAATATTTGAAATACTTAGAATCTTCTGATTGAGTTCTATCAAATAGAGAATCATTCACCATCTCTATAAACTTCTGATCATATCCATCATACCATTGACTATCTTTAAAAAATGGAAATAAATTTGCAAAACTTGTAGCTACCATGGCAAGTATTGCAATTATCGTCAAAAACAGAACTACTCCCTTGGTGGAATATCTTAGTCCTTGTTTTTCTGTCATATACTATCGCCTCCTAGTTGGGTCTACAATTTTATATCCTAATCCCCATGCTACTTGGAGGTATTGGGGTTTATTGGGATTAATTTCAATTTTTTCTCTTATCCTTCTGATGTGGACTGTAACGGTTTTAGTTTCTATCGCCGGTTCATTCCACACTCTTTCGTAAATTTCTTCTACTGAAAAAACTCTATCGGGATTTCTCATAAGTAATTCTAAGATTTTGTACTCGATGGAAGTAAGATTTACTTCTTCCCCATCTACCTTTACAGTTTTTGCTAGATTGTCCAGCACTATTGGTCCTATTTGTACAATATCTGTAGATTCAGATTTATCTCTGTAGGAATGAAATCTCCTGATATTGGAATTTATTCTAGCCATTAGCTCCAAAGGATTAAATGGTTTTGTGATATAATCATCTGCGCCTATATCCAGACCGATTACTTTGTCATAGTCTTCAGATTTTGCGCTCAAAATAATTATTGGCACATAGGAATGTTCCCTGAGTTTTTGGATAGCTTCTTCCCCAGTCATATTGGGCATCATTAAGTCCATTATGACCAAGTCGATACTTTCATTTTTAAAAATATCGATAGCTTCTAGCCCATCCTTTGCGACGAATACTTCGTATCCACCGTTTCTAAGATATATTCCTATTGAATCTCTAATTGCTTTGTCATCTTCTGCCACTAAAATTTTATATTTTCCCATTACTTACCTCCGATTTTATAATAACAAATATTAATAACATATTTTCTAAGTGATTGTTACAAATTATTTAAGAATTTCAAACTATACTTCTAATATTA
>JAAZCH010000318.1 GCA_012513395.1 Tissierellia bacterium | reverse complement strand
CAACTATACAGTTATACCATTACATCAATTACAAAGTAGAGTTAGTGAATTAGATGAAAGTAAAAAATACTATATTATGTGCCGCTCAGGAGCAAGATCTGCATCTGCTTCTAAAATCTTAGACAAAGCTAATATAGAAAATGTAGTTGTATCAGGTGGTATTATTGGAGTAATACAAAACGCAAGATAGGATTAATATGAAAAATAAAAACTACAGAAAAAGAAGAATGTTAGGGCTATTTTTAGCCCTAATTATTTTAATAGGAGTTTGGATTTATTGGGGAAATACTACAATACTAATAAATAGAATTGAAATTCATAACCCAAAAATCCCAAATTCTTTTAATAATTATAAAATCGCTCATATATCAGACTTACACAATCATGACTGGAAAAACCAACTGATTGATAAGCTAAAAAAAGAGTCACCTGACATTATTGTAATTACAGGAGACATTATAGACTCTAGAAGAACTAACGAGTATTTAGCTTTGGTTTTTCTAATAGAAGCAAAGGAAATTGCTCCAATTTATTATGTAGCTGGAAATCATGAAGCTAGACATAATTATTATCCAAAATTTAAAATAGAAATGGAAAATTTAGGAGTTCACGTTTTAGATAATAAATCTGTAATGTTAAATAAGAATGGCGAAGAAATTAAACTTTTGGGAATTGATGATCCAAGTTTTACCAAAAAAAATGAAATTCTTTCTACAAATTCAGATATATTAAAACACCACATAAAAAATATGGACGATGGATTTGAGGGCTTTAAAATATTACTAGCCCACAGACCCGAATTTTTCCAATCATACAAAGAGAGTGGTATGGATTTAATCTTTAGTGGGCACGCCCACGGTGGACAAGTTAGACTTCCACTTATAGGCGGAATAGTAGCCCCCGGTCAAGGTTTTCTCCCAAAATACGACAGTGGTCTTTATAAAGAAGACGATTCTCAATTAGTAGTCAGCCGCGGATTAGGAAACAGCATAATACCTATTAGAATAAATAACAATCCGGAATTGATTATTATTAGACTATATTCAAAACAATGAATTAAAATGAAATTTCTCATATAAAAAAGCCAGACATCTAGCTGCACTAATAAATAAAAGTCTGGCTTATGTTTTTATAATATATCTATCTCTTCACCTGATAGAGCTTTATTCATGCTTCTTACTGCACAGAATTTTCCACACATTGAACAGGTGTCTTCGTGTTCTGGCTTGGATTCGTCTCTTCTTTTTTTAGCTAGCTCTGGATCGATTGCGTATTTGAACATTCCTTCCCAGTCCAATTCTTGACGAGCTTTACTCATTTTATCGTCTATCTCTCTAGCACCTCGAACTCCTTTAGCAATATCCGCGGCGTGGGCAGCTATTTTAGAAGTTATAATGCCTTGTTTAACATCGTCTAAATTCGGTAGACAAAGATGTTCTGCCGGAGTAACATAACATAAGAATGCTGCTCCGTGAGTCGCAGCTATAGCTCCACCTATCGCTGCAGTAATATGGTCATAGCCTGGAGCAATGTCTGTTACTAAGGGTCCTAATACATAAAATGGTGCACCTTTGCATAGGGTTTCTTGTATTTTCATATTAGCTGCAATTTGGTCTATTGGCATATGTCCTGGGCCTTCTACTAAGACCTGTACGTCTTTTTCCCAAGCTCTTTGGGTTAGTTCACCTAATCTCACTAACTCTTCGATTTGGGCCAAATCTGAAGCATCTGCAAGGGATCCTGGCCTACAAGCATCACCTAATGAAATAGTAACGTCATATTCTCTACAAATTTCTAAAATCTCATCGTAATATTCATAAAATGGATTTTCTTCTCCTGTCATACTCATCCAAGCAAAAACTAAAGAT
>JAAZCH010000317.1 GCA_012513395.1 Tissierellia bacterium | reverse complement strand
GATTACCCGCCATACTTTTCATGAGTTTAGTCATAAATACCCCCTAAATATTTTAGTATAATTTTAAAACCTCATATAATTAATTATAAAGCTTAACTTTGAATAATGCAAATAGATTATCCACAATTAATTAGAACCTTTTTTTCTATTTTTTATTTTCTCTAGTACTCTATTATTTAACTCTTGAGCAGCATTATATCCTAGTTTTTTTTGTATTAAATTCCTAGTAGCCACTTCGATGATCATAGCGGTATTTCTACCTGGTTTCATTGGTATAGCTATAGTCGGAATGTTTAAACCCAATATCTCTGAATAGGTTTCATCAAAGCCTAGGCGGTCATAATTTTTATCTAAATCCCAATTTTCTAATTCTATTATTAAATCTAATTCTTGAGATTGTTTTACTGAACCTACACCGTAAAGCCTTTCTATATCGAGTATTCCTACTCCTCGAATTTCCATAAAGTGCCTTGTCAGTTCAGGTGATTCACCTTCTATGACATCATTTACTCTTGTTATCTCAACTACATCATCTGAAACAAGCTTATGCCCTCTTGTAACCAAATCCAATGCGGTTTCAGACTTACCGATTCCAGAATTTCCCAGTAATAAAACTCCTAATCCATAAACTTCGATTAAGACACCATGGATAGAATCTTTTAAAGCCATTTGTTTGGATGCAAAATTGTAAAAATCGTTTATAAACTTGGATGTAGTATCTTCTGTTCTTAATAAAGTTACATCTAACTCCATTACAACAGATTCTAACTCTTCGAAAACTTCATTACCAGCAGTTACTACAATTCCTGGTATAGGTTTTTTTGCAAATTCCAATAATCTTTCTCTTCTCTCTTCTTTTGAGAGCTCATCCAAGTATTGCCACTCTGCATTTCCAATTACTTGGAGTCTACTTGGTAAAAATTTTTCGAAAAATCCAACTAATTGAAGTCCAGGTCTATTGACTTCACTTGTATAAAGCTTAGTATTTTTTGCATTCGTAGAAATATTGATTACTTCTAATCTTAGATCCTTAATTAGGTTCTCAATTGTAAAATGTTTTGCCATTATTCCCCCCTAAAATGCTCAATTATAGATTGGGCACTTTTTACATTCATAGATTTAACAGAACTTAATTCTTCTAAACTTGCAGTTTTAATTCTATCTATACTTTTAAAATGTTCAATTAAAGCTCTTTTCCTTTTAGGCCCTATTCCTTTTACATCATCTAATTCAGATTTATAAAATCTACTAGACATCCTATTTCTGTGAAAACTTATTGCAAATCTGTGAGCTTCTTCAGAAATTGCATATAACATCTTGTACAAATTAGTATTTATAGGTATTTCATATTCCACGTTTTCATATATGACTCCTCTAGTTTGATGAAAATCGTCCTTTACCAATCCACATACCGGTATATCTAAATCCATATTTAAAAGAACTTTTTTAGCTACATTGACTTGACCCTTTCCTCCGTCCATTACAATCAAATCTGGAAGTAATTGGAATGATTCATTTTTTGAGCCTAATTCCTTATGTCTTAAAAATCTTCTAGTCAAGACTTCTTCCAAAGATTTATAGTCGTCATTTGTATTTGTTCGTATTTTAAATTTTCTGTAATCGGATCTTTTAGTTTTACCCTCTTCAAAAACAACCATTGCGCCCACGTTTTCATCTCCAGCTATATGACTGATATCATAGGCTTCGATTCGTCTAGGAAGATGGTCTAGTCCTAACATATCTTGGAGGTTCTCGAGATTTTCTTGATTTAATCGATTTCTCTTAGAATATCTATCTCCATACTTAACCAACATATCTTGAGCGTTTTTTTTGACTATCTTCATAAGGTCTAGATTTTCGCCACGTTTAGGTACTACTATTTTAATCGGTCTTCCCTTTATTTTACATAGGAATTCTTCTATTAAATCCATTTCTTCAATTTCATTTTCAATATACACTTCATTGGGAAGTTGAGAATATCCTGCATAATATTGTTTTACAAAAGCTCCAAGAATTTCCCCTTCATTTTGATCCAGAGTGTCATTTAAAAAATAATGCTCTCTTCCTAAAACTTTTCCACTTCGCACAAAGAAAACCTGAATGACAACATCCTCTTCTCCTTTTGCCATTGCTATTATATCTTTATCTATAAAACTTAGGGTATCTACACTTTGTTTAGTTAATAGGTTATTTAAAAATTCTATAACATTTCTATAATAAGTTGCACTTTCATAGTCCATTTTCTTTGCTGATTCTAGCATTAATTTTTCTACATTGCCTATTAAAGGCGACTTCTTATCTTCCAGAAAACTTTGTACTTCTTTAATTCCTTCTTTATACTCTTCAGGATTAATTAGCCCCGAACAAGGACCTTTACATAAATTTATATGATAGTTTAAACAGACTTTATACAATTTATTTGGATCATTTAAATTTAAGCCACATGTTCTCAATTTATAATATTTATTGAAAAATTCAATAGATTCATTTACAGAAAGGGCAGACGCAAAAGGTCCAAAATACAAAGCTCCATCATCCCTAGGAGCTCTTGTCTTGGTTATTTTTGGAAAGCGGTCTCGAATATTTATCTTAATGTATGGAAACTGCTTGTCGTCTTTTAGTAAAACATTATACTTGGGCATATGGGATTTTATTAAATTTTGCTCTAGTATCAAAGACTCCACTTCATTGTCTACAATTATATATTCGAATTCTTCTATATTTTCCACCATGGACATAACTTTTCTATTTGTAATAGTATTTTGAAAATATTGTCTTAAGCGGTTTCTTAAATTTTTTGCCTTTCCAACATATATTATTGTCCCTACAGAGTCTTTCATGATATACACTCCAGCATCTGTAGGTGCTTTTTCCAATGCTTCCTTTATATTAAACATCAATCAATTGGCTGTGTTACTTCTTCCAGCCACT
>JAAZCH010000316.1 GCA_012513395.1 Tissierellia bacterium | reverse complement strand
CACTTCCACTATGTCCAACTAGGGCAACATTTCTAATTTTGTCAGTAGTATAAACTTTCATAATATAACTTCCACCTTTCATTTTTATGTATTTTTTAAAAAATTACTCCTTCGTATAGTATAACACAAACTTACACTATTTTGAAAACGATTTTTATTTAGATATTATGTCTATTTATTCCCTTTAAAATACTTTTTTATCATTATCTTAAGTTCAATAATTAACGTACTTTTAAGAGGGTATAAATTTTATATACTAAGGAGATGAGAAAATGAATTTTAAAAAAATAGTATTTGTTTTAGTTTTTGTATTACTGCTTTCTAGTGGTGTGAGTTTAGCAGCAAATAACAGTATAGATGAGATATTTGTAGATGTGGAAATTTTAGATGACGGCACTGGAATAGTTACCCAAACTTGGAATACAAATATTAATGAAGGTACGGAATTATTTATTCCCATGGAGCATTTAAATCATATGGAGCTTGTAAATTTTACAGTTTCTGATGAAAATGGACCTTACGAATATGTTGAAAATTGGGACAGCAGTAAGTCTTTTGAGGATAAGAAAAATCAATACGGAATCTTAAATACTCCAAATGGAATTGAGCTGGTTTTTGGAGTTAGTGAATATGGCAACAACACTTATAATCTTAAATATTCTTTTAATAATATGGTTCAATCCTTTAGTGACAAGGATGGATTTAATGTAAGATTTATAAACGATAAAATGAATCCCTCTCCAAATAAAATAGCTTTTAGGATTTATAAAGAGGGTGTGGAATTAAGCCCAGAAAACGCAAATATTTGGTCCTTTGGATATGGAGGAAATATAGAATTTTCCAATGGGGAAATTATTGGACAATCCACCTCCCCATTTACAGAAGAAAACTATTTAAATGTAATGGTATCCTTGGACAAGGGTATCGTACATCCAGTTTTTATGGGAAACGACACCTTTGAAAGTTTAAAGGAATTTGCTTTCCAAGGCTCTGACTATGATAGTGGAGAAACAGTAGTAGATGCTCCTAGACAAGAAATGCCTGTTAAGCAGTCTTCTCCTATACAATTTATTTTACCTTTCATCGCCATTATAATTTTTATAGTTCCAATAATAAAAATTGTTTCCGGACTATCTACTAAAATAAATAACTATGACGAGGTTCAAAGTTTAATAGGAAAGAGAACATTTTCTAGAGAAATCCCCTTTGATGGAAAGATTGCTCCTACTTATTACTTTTTGACCTTGGATCCTAAATACGACGAAGAAAATTCTGGATTGCGATTATTGTTTGCTTATTTAATGAAGTGGTTTTTGAACAAAAATATATCGGAAAATTACGAATTTCTTAAAGAACCTTCTAGTTTTGTAGGTTTAAGTGATGATGAGCTAGAAAAAAACACAGAATATAATTTGTGGAACTTCCTTTTGAAAGGAGAAGAGGAATCCTTGGATGGATTATTTGCTGAAGGATTTGAAGATTATATGGAAGAAAATTATTTAGAATTCCATGAAATACTCCAAGGAGCAAAAAAAGAAGGATATAACTACGCCTTAAAAAATGGATATGTGGAAACCACCACTAAATTTGGAATTTTTAAATCCAGATCTTTAACTGAATTAGGTATTCAAGAGATGTCAAATATACAAAGTAATAAGGATTATATCAATTCCTTAGGAGATAATTTTGGAAAAGAGAATACTGAAGAAGATAAAGATTTACTAGTATTAGCCACTTTGCTTGGACTAAATCCAGAGTTAAAAGTGGAATTAGACGAGGAAGATTCTTTCGAATTCGAAGAAGGATATCAACCTATACCTTCATATTATCCCCTTTATATTTTCTATAACAATACTCGTATGATGGGATATCACGCTGGAACAGGGATTAGAAAAGGTGTGGAATCTTATAACGCCAATTCCAGTTCTGGAAGTAGTGGATTTGGCGGAGGAGCTTCCTTTGGAGGAGGAGGCGGATTCTCCGGTGGCGGCTCTGGTGGCGGAGTTAGATAAAATTGTTTTTTAAATTAAAAAGGTGGTAGATCTATTGGATTTGCCACCTTTTATATTTTTTTTCTCTCTATCTTTATTCATT
>JAAZCH010000315.1 GCA_012513395.1 Tissierellia bacterium | reverse complement strand
TTCTATAGCTTTTTCAACTGAAATTCTACCGTTTTTTCCTGGTACTGGTACTGAAGCTGGAGATTTATAACCTTTACCAATGACTACTGTCCAGTTCTTATCATCCCAATCTACATCCTTGCCAAATCTTTCTGCAACGTCCCTAACTGGCACAAAAGTTCTGCTGTTTTGAAGTTTTGGAGCTTTATTAAGTCTAGTGGATTTTCCATTGTGATCTGCATTAATAGAACCTATCACCATAATGATTTTATCAATTCCGTTATCAATTATAACTGCGCTATTCTTTTCGTCCCAAGAAACTTTATATCCTAAAGATTCTGCTACAAATCTCACAGGAACTAGAGTTCTTCCATCTTCAATAAATGGTCTAGTATCAGAAGTAACATACTTTCCATCTACCCAAATACTTAAATCATCATCAGCCATTGACGTTTTCGGCACTATTGCTAATACCATAATTAAAGCCAATAATATTATAAAACTTTTTCTTTTCATAACTGCCTCCATTTTATATTTATTTTTTTCACTTATTTATATAACAATCCAAGGTTATAAAATATTGCATAGAAATAAAAAAATTTTTTATACAGGCTTAAAGAGACTAATATAGTCTCATATCATATTTTTAATTATAAATCTCCTAAGTGAAGGGGACATTTTGTCCTACATTCACTACAATTATAGGTGTCCCAGCCTCTTCCTACTTTATAAAAAGATTGCATTCTACATAACTTTTGATCTACCTTCCCTACCTCTATTGCACCAACAGGACAAGCTTTGATACATTTTCTACATCCAGCAATGCAGGAAAAGTCATTCATTAAATCGTCTTCTTTTAATTCTGCATCCACAAGTATTGCACCTAAATAAGGCATATTACCATATTGAGGGTTCATAAAAATCGTATTGTGTCCCATTATTCCAAGACCTGCTAAAACAGCGGTATGTTTTAAAGAAAGTATTCCTTTTCCTTCCATATTATCCTCATCCCAGTATATGTATGGGGTGTCTGATGGAACAATTACTCCATTGATATTAAAATCTTGACAAAATCTTAAGAGTCCCATTGAAATTTCATCAACTTCCTTATACATTTGGTAGGAGGCGTGGGTATATGGTATTGGATTTTCTGCTAAAATTGCACCTGCAGGCATAACTTTATAAAAAGAAATAACACTTTTACACTTGGAGAAGATGTCCTCAGGAGAAAATCCCTCTGGGGCGTTTTCAAATCTTTTGATCCCAGCTATTCCGCATCCTTGGGCGCCTAATTCTAAGGCGCGTCTTTTTATTTTATCTGATGTTATTAACATATTATCACCTCTTATTTACTATTATATCAAATAAATAATTCAAATATCCATTATAAAAATAGATGGAAGTTATTAAAGTAACAATTTCCTAGAAAGTATTAAATTCAATAAAAACTAGTTTAACAGTAGTAATCAACAGGAATTTACAGTTATTTAATATGAATTTAAAATAAATTTAAAAAAGTACTTGCATTTTAGAAATTACTGTTATATAATAGTTTTTGCTGTTCGGGATGTAGCGCAGTTTGGTAGCGCACGTGGTTTGGGACCATGGGGCCGGGGGTTCAAATCCTCTCATCCCGACCATTATTAATTAAGACCTGTT
>JAAZCH010000314.1 GCA_012513395.1 Tissierellia bacterium | reverse complement strand
TTCTATAGCTTTTTCAACTGAAATTCTACCGTTTTTTCCTGGTACTGGTACTGAAGCTGGAGATTTATAACCTTTACCAATGACTACTGTCCAGTTCTTATCATCCCAATCTACATCCTTGCCAAATCTTTCTGCAACGTCTCTAACTGGCACAAAAGTTCTGCTGTTTTGAAGTTTTGGAGCTTTATTAAGTCTAGTGGATTTTCCGTTGTGATCTGCATTAATAGAACCTATTACCATAATGATTTTATCGGTTCCATTATCAATAGTAACTGCGTTATTTTTTTCGTCCCAAGAAACCTTATATCCTAAAGATTCTGCTACAAATCTCACAGGAACTAGAGTTCTTCCATCTTCAATAAATAGTCTAGTATCAGAAGTAACATACTTTCCATCTACCCAAATACTTAAATCATCATCAGCCATTGACACCTTTGGTACTACTGCAAGTACAATAATTAAAGCCAATAATATTATAAAGCTTTTCCTTTTCATAACTACCTCCATTTTATATTAATTTTCTTTTGCTTATTTATATAACAATCCAAGGTTATAAAATATTGCATAGAAATAAAAAAATTTTTAAATTTTCTAATATTTTTTTGATTCGGCTACATTCTGAAAGAGTCAAAATCAATCTTTGCTTTATTATAAATTACCTAAGTGAAGGGGACATTTTGTTCTACATTCACTACAATTATAGGTATCCCAACCCCTTCCTACTTTATAAAAAGATTGTTCTCTACATAACTTTTGATCTACCTTTCCTATCTCTATTGCACCAACAGGGCAAGCTTTAATACATTTTCTACATCCAGGAATACAGGAAAAGTCATTCGTTAAATCATCTTCCTCTAATTCATCATCTACAAGTATTGCACCTAAATAAGGCATATTACCATATTGTGAGTTCATAAAAATTGTATTGTGTCCCATTATACCAAGACCTGCTAAAACAGCGGTGTGTTTTAAAGAAAGTATTCCCTTTCCTTCCATATTATCTTCATCCCAGTATATATAAGGCGTATCCGAAGGAATAATTACTCCATTGATATTAAAATCTTGACAAAATCTTAAGAGTCCCATTGAAATTTCATCAACTTCCTTATACATTTGGTAGGAGGCGTGGGTATATGGTATTGGATTTTCTGCTAAAATTGCGCCTGCAGGCATAACTTTATAAAAAGAAATAACACTTTTACACTTGGAGAAGATGTCCTTAGGAGAAAAACCCTCTGGGGCGTTTTCAAATCTTTTGATCCCAGCTATTCCACATCCTTGGGCTCCTAATTCTAATGCACGTCTCTTTATTTTATTTGATGTCATTAACATATTATCACCTCTTATTTACTATTATATCAAATAAATAATTTAAATATCTATTATAAAATAGATGGAAGTTATTAAAAATAACAATTTTTTAGAAAGTATTAACTCAATAAAAACTAGTTTAATAGCAGCAATCAACAGGAATTTACAGTTATTTAATATGAATTTAAAATAAATTTAAAAAAATACTTGCATTTTAGAAATTACTGTTATATAATAGTTTTTGCTGTTCGGGATGTAGCGCAGTTTGGTAGCGCACGTGGTTTGGGACCATGGGGCCGGGGGTTCAAATCCTCTCATCCCGACCATTATTAATTAAGACCTGTT
>JAAZCH010000040.1 GCA_012513395.1 Tissierellia bacterium | reverse complement strand
GCTATTTCTGTATTTGGAGTTGCAATAGTGAAAAGTCCATATTCATCTAACTTTTTTTCCAGAAGTATCACAACATCATCTAGCGTCGTATTTTCTATATTTATACCAAAAATCTTAACTCTATCCATGAATTCTTAGCCTCTCTTCTAATAAATCTAGAGTTTCCCTAGCTAAAGTCTCTTGTCTTTTATTCGCAAGAGTAATGGATGCTTTTCTGTCTTCTAGATTTTCCATACAATAATCGTATTTCAATCTCAAATCTTCTGCAGTTAGTTCTTCTACCCTTAAATATTCAGTAACTGATAGCTCTTCAATAAGCCCTGTTACTTTTGGGTCGTAAATCAAACCAACTATTGGAACATTTGCTTTTGCAGAATATATTAAAGCGTGAAGTCTCATGGCTAAAACCATTTTACATTTTCTCAAAATAGCAATTATATCTTCTACTTCGTATTTATTTTGTAATAAATGGATTCTTTTATTTTTACTAATTAATTTAATAGTTTCAGAATATTCCACATCGTACGGATAATGCATAGGTACTATTAATATGTCTATATCATCATCTACTAAACTGTCACAAAATTTTGCAATTTCTCTAGTCAAATTAGGAGAGTTGTGCCAATTTCTAATAGAAACCCCTAAAACATTTTCACCTAATTGTATCCCTTGGGACTCTAGTATTTTATTTGCCCTTTCGTCAGAAGATGAGTCTAGTAAAAAAACTGGATCAGCAGTCATCTTGAGATTTTCGTTAGTAACTCCAATATATTTAGTAAACATAACTGAAGACTTGTCACGTAAAGTAATAAAATCTACTTTGTTGAGAACCCTTCTAGTAATCCATCTATTAAATTTACTATCGATCGGGCCAATTCCATTAGCAAAGACAAATACTTGCTTTTTAAAAAAATTTGCTAAGGATAATAAAGCTAAGTAATAATATAAACTTCTGCTACTAGTGATATCTTGGAGAAGGCTTCCTCCTCCAAACACAAAACAATCCGTAGTCTTCATAGCTTTAAAAACTTCATTAAAAGAAAAACGATCCAAAGAATCTATTTCATAATTTTTTTTAGTTTTTTCAGGATCTTTGGATAAGGCAGTAATAATGAAATCTTCATCTGTCTTTTTTAAATTATCCACCATTGCCTTTAAAATTGCATCGTCGCCAGAATTATCAAAACCAAAATATCCAGAAAGTAAAAGTTTTTTAGTCATCTGACTCACTTCTCCTCAGGATTTTATACACTTGATCCTTAGTTTCTACAATTTTAGGTGTATTAATTTCTACAATATTTACTGCCATTACTCCAATTCCTACTAATGTCCAGAAGGAAAAAATTATTTTAGGTAGATACAATACATTTTCTGCCAAGCCGTGAGTGAAAACCCCTATAATACCAGCTACTACACCTGCTCCAATATATTTGAAATATTTATCTCGATTAATATATTTTGTCTGATTTATAAGTTTCATAATGGGATATCTAATAAAATCCAGTAACATAACCATAAACAAAACAAATCCAGCAAAACCTAGTTCTGCAAAAGTCTGTATAAAGGAGTTATGAGCATGGTATGCATTTATTGTTCTACTATAAGTTTCAAAAACTTTTTTAAATGGCAAATG
>JAAZCH010000313.1 GCA_012513395.1 Tissierellia bacterium | reverse complement strand
TCCAGTTGCTTCTAAGAAGGCTCCTTTTCTAAGGGTTTTTTTATCTAAATCTACAGTAGAGCTCAAATATCTTTGGGCTACAATGCCCACCCTTAAAGTTAAAAGAGCATTTACTGATCCTTCAACCAAAGAATTCATAACTATATTAGTAACTCCTACAGCTCCTGGTATAGCTGATATTACAGAACTTCCAAGTAAAGTAGCTAAGATAGGTTCTAATTGATCTTCAATCAAATTCATATCCTCTATACTTCCAGCTACTAAAACCACTGAAGCTATTTGACTATATAAGTATATCAATCTTTTAAAAGTTGGTCTATTTTCATAGATTTCTATAACCCTATAAACCATTACACCTAAAGTAAATAAAACGCTTAATCCATCTAACACGCCATTTTGGCTTACTGCAGTAGTAATAAATACTGTATTAGCATCTTCTTTAATCCTCTTAAGAGCTTCTATTTTTAATACTGAGTTTGCATTTTCTATAATTTCATCAGTACTGTTTCCTTGGAAATCATGGCCCACACTTCTTAATACTTTATTTTTTTTAAGTCTATTTAAATGTATTTCTTTATAATCTTTTATTTCTTCATCTGTAGAATTTTCAGATAATGTCATAATTCGAGGAAATCTGAATATAGCATAGATTTGCATAAACACCAAAGAAGCTAATAATAAAACGGCTATCACTGTTACAACAGCTCCTAAAATGGGATTAATTGCTGTCAAGTTTACATATAATGAAATAATTTGATTTACAACAATAATGGTAAACAAAGCTAAAAAGACTATTAAAAATGCAAGAAAATAATTTTTAATCTTTTCCATATTTACCTCCTAATCTTATTAATTTATATACAAATTAATATAATTAATTCTATATACATTATTTATAGCCAATTTTAAAATTTTTAATAAGCAAATAAAAAACTCCTAAATGAATTTTCACTTAGGAGTTTCGAATTTATTTAGCAAGATTTTCTACGAATGTGCTAATAAACCAAATTGTCTGAGGTTGATAGATAATATCTACTAGGAACGCTCCAACTATTGGAACTATCATCATAGCTTTTCTACTCATGCCATATTTTTCATTTACAGCTGTCATATTAACAATAGCTGAAGGCGTAGCACCTAATCCGTGTCCCATTAGCCCTGAGCACATAACTGCTGCATCGTAGTTACTTCCAAGCAATCTAAATACCACAAAATATGCAAGGAATAGTAATAGTATAACTTGTGCTAAAACTACTATTAATACTCCTCCTAATAAGCCTGTAAGTTCCCATAATTTTAGAGTCATTAATGCTAGTGCTAAGTATAGATTAAGCATTACGTCACCAATTCCGTCTACAAGAGCAAAATCAAATTTATAGAAATTAAATTTTTCATTTAAATTTCTAATAATTACAGCAACGAACATCGCTCCAACGTAAGTGGGAAAACTTAAATCGGTTAAAAAACCACTAATCCATTTCGCAATTATAGTTCCCAATGCCATACATATAATAATTACTGATACATTTTCCATAACTTGCAAACTAGTTAGTTTTTCACCAGTTCCAACGTTGATTTCAGTCACCGATGTATCAAAATCCTCATCATCATCTGGAGTTAAATTATTTTTTACAATTAATCTTCTGCCTAATGGTCCACCCACAAGTACAGCAGAAATCAATCCAAATGTAGCTGCAGCTGCACCTACTAATGGAGCCACTTCATAGCCCATTTTACCAAAACTATTACCATATGATAAAGCCGCACCATGACCACCAATCATAGAAATAGCACTTGATAATAAAGCGTAAGGCGCTTCTAGTCCAATCACTTTAGAAATCGCTATACCCATTGTATTTTGAAGTATAGAAATTACTCCTGCTATCAACCAATATATTATTAAAAGTTTTCCACCTTTTTTGATTAAATCAAAACTAGCACCTAATCCTACAGTTGTAAAAAATGCTAACATAAATGCATCTTGGAATATATTTTCAAAATTAAAAACAAAACTATTTGTAGAATATCCTATCCAAGTTATAAACATAAATATAAATCCGCCAATAACTGGTGCAGGTATACAATACTTATCTAATATAGTAACTTTTGATTTTGTAAAAAAACCTACGTGTAATAAAATAGCTGCCAAAGCCAATGTTACTATGGGGTTCAAATTAATATTTAATAAACCTTCTATAGTTTCAAAGTTCATAAAGATCTCCTTTGTTATTTTTTATATTTTAGTAAATTTGCTAATAATTATTCAACTGTGAAAGAGATAAGAATTTATAAAAGACTTTTCTCTTATCTCTTTCTTGTTATTTATTTAGAATCTAATAATCTTTTTTCTAGTATTTGTGATATATCAAAGTTTTCTATTTGTAAATAGTATTCTGCCGCATCTATTAAGGCTTTCATCGGTACTGTTCCGATTACTTCTGTTCCTACTACATTTACTCCATATCTTTTTGCT
>JAAZCH010000312.1 GCA_012513395.1 Tissierellia bacterium | reverse complement strand
CAACGACAAAAGAAAGAGTTGAAGCATTAAAATCTTTGCGTGATGAAGGAATCCCTACAGTAGTTTGGCTAACTCCGATACTTCCATTTATTAATGATACAGAAGAAAACATAATCGGTATTTTGAATTATTGCAAAGAAGTAAAGGTGTTTGGAGTAATATGCTTTGGAATGGGACTTACACTTCGCGAGGGAAACAGAGAATATTTTTATTCTGAACTGGACAAAAAGTTCCCACAACTTAAAGAAACATATATGCAAAGATATGGTAGCAGTTATATTGTGGGTAGCCGAGATAACAAAAGACTTATGAATGTATTTCATGATTTTTGCGAGGTAAATAATATAGTTCATGACAATGACCTTATCTTCAACTATCTAAATTTATTTGAAGATAAGCAGTTTACAAAACAAATTGGTTTTTTTGATGAAATCTGACATTCTTTACATCGAAAAATACTGTTCTATTGTACCTGAACTTAAGAATACCCCTGATGTCAGATAAATGCTACACTCGGAAAAGCTTAATTTCACAAGATTCTATGAATGTAAAAACAGCCAAAAACAGCGTTTTATTTATGACTTTTCATCAGGGGAGTATGTCTTAACGCTAAAGGGGGAAAAGGCAGAAAGCAAAATGGTTTCAGAGCTTCCACAAAAACTAAAACTGCAAATTATGTGCTATTAAGTAGGAGACAAGCGATTATCACCATATACTTAGTTTAGACAATACTAGAATTTCTGGAACGAAGGAGGAATATAATGAACGAGATAAAAATATATGAAAACAAGGAAATACGGTCTACTTGGGATGATGAAAAAGAAGAATGGTACTTTTCTGTTGTGGATGTGGTTGGTGTTTTAACTGAACAAGAAACACCACGAGGGGCCAGTACATATTGGGCTGTCTTAAAGAAGAGATTGAAAGAAGAAGGAAATGAATTGCTTACAATTTGTAAGCAGTTGAAAATGAAAGCAACAGATGGGAAAATGAGAATGACTGATGTTGCAGATATACAAGGTATTTTCCGTATTATTCAATCCATTCCATCACCAAAAGCTGAACCTTTTAAAATGTGGTTGGCAGAAGTGGGAAAAGAAAGAATCGATGAGATTATCGATCCTGAACTTACTATCGACAGAGCTTTGCTTCGTAATAATGGATTTATAGAAAGGATCGGTTCGAAAAAAACTGGTTATTGGATAGTTCTTGATTGACAGAATACGAGTATGAAACGATGACGAAGACCGGATAATGAAGCTTGGAAAAAATTAAACTGAGTATTAAATTAAAATTTACAGGAGATATCGTATGAATATAAAGGAGTTTTGGCAAGACGTTCTAGAACAAAATCAAGAAAGACTGGGTGCTTATTTTCATAAAGAAGCTATAATACGATGGCATTGTAGCAATGAACTATTTACAGCCCAAGAATATATTCGAGCAAATTGTGAGTATCCTAGTGACTGGAAAGGTGAAATTGAACGAATAAATGAGATAGGAGATACTGTAATTACAGTGACTAAGGTATATCCCATAGATAAAAGTTGTTCGTTTCATGTCGTAAGTTTTTTGAAACTGCTAAATGGACTAATAGTTGAAATGGACGAATATTGGAGTGATGATGGAATTGCTCCTGAATGGAGACGTCAAATGAATATAGGCAAACCAATTAAATAAATCCCAGTTTATCGCTCCTGAGTTTATCTTAACCCTTGATGTCATACAAATGCCACGCTAAAAAAGTCGATTTTACAGGGCTTAATGCATGTAAAAACAGCGTTTTATTTTTGACTTCTCTTCAGGGTCTCGTGTCATAATTGTGACAACGGCAAATAGTAACGATGAACACTGGGGCTTTAGACCAATACTAAAAAATAAATATGAAATAAAATGCTTATAGAACAATTAATTATTTTTTTCGAAAAAGCATGTAGGGGAAAAAGAAAATTATAATTTATGAGGTAAAAATGAGTAAAAAAGAAAACTTTATATATATTAATTTGAGACAAAAGCCAGAAATAAAAAACATAGCTGCAGAGTGGTTTCACAATAAATGGGGTGTACCAAAAGAGGCATATCTTTATTGTATGCATGAATATCTAGAAGGAAAAACAGAACTTGGATGGTATCTATGTTTGGATGGAGAGAAAATTGTAGGCGGTTTAGGCGTTATTGAAAATGATTTTCATGATAGAAAGGATCTAACTCCTAATGTATGTGCTGTATATACCGAAGATGAATATCGTTCTAGAGGAATTTCTGGTAAGTTGTTAAACATAGTTGTGGAAGATTTAAAAGAAAAAGATATTACACCTATTTATCTTGTTACTGATCATATCGGATTTTATGAAAAGTATGGTTGGGAGTTTTATTGCATGGCTCAAGGAGATGACGAACTTGAGATGACTAGGTTGTATATTCATAGGTAAATTAGAAATTGTGGAGGTAATTTATATGAAATTAGAAATTGAAACAGAGAACTTGAAAATCACTACTTTTAAACCAGAAATGGCTGAAAGCGTTAGTAGGGGTTCTCTTGATGAAAACAATAAAAGATTTATGCCAGATGAAGTTTTTGAAACTGTTGAAATTGCAAGCGAAGTAATTTCAGATTTAATAGATTGTTATGATAGTGAGGATGGACCCTTTGTTTTTCCAATTTTATTAAAGAATGAAGAACATATAGGTCACGTAGAGGCCGTCAAGATAGATGAAGGATGGGAAATTGGCTACCATATTTCGAAAGAACATTGCAAAAAAGGATATGCAACTGAAGCTGTCCAAAAATTTATTCCTATAATTATGAATAATCTAGAAATAAAAGAGATATTTGGGATTTGTGACGCTGAAAACTTAGGATCTAGAGCAGTATTAGAAAAAAATGGTTTTAATAAAATCTATGATGGGATGGGACCATATCATGGAAAGCAATGTCATATTTGTAAATATGTTTATAAAGCATATTAATTTTTTGCTTTTTGCACTAGTAATCCGCCTGAATAAAAAAGGAAATGAAAATCTGAAACCATTGATATGGCTTGCGACTTTACAGGAGCAGGGTCTGGAAGCTTCTTAACAGAAGCTTATCTTTCATTAAGAAGACTTGAAAATAAAATTCTTAAAGAATTCATATGAGTTGGATGAGAGCATTTGCAGGTAGATTAATAATTGATTATAGGTATTCTAAAAGAATTGTTTACAATACATTTCTTTAGCCTAATCCTACAGCAGAACAGATAAACCTTATAAAAACAACTGCAAAAGAAATACTATAGGCACGTCAGGATAATGAAGGTAGTAGCTTAGCAAATCTATATAATGAAGTTATGATGCCATCTAATTTGAGAATAGCACATCAACAAAACGATAAAGCTGTTATGGATGCCTATGGATTTATAATTAATATGACAGAATCCGAAGCCGTAGCTGAACTAATGAAAATGTATAAGGAGTTAACTGAAAAATAATCAATGAAATCCTCGGTTTAGTCGGGGTTTTTATCACACAAAAAAAGAGCGAGATTCTCGCTCTTTTGGGGTATTTTCAAAGGATTATTTTGTTCCTTCTTTAACTTTTTCTAGTGCTTGTTCTAAGTCAGCTATAAGGTCATCGATATTTTCAATACCTACTGATACTCTTACTTGGCCGTCTTTTATTCCTACTGCTTCTCTTTCTTCTCTAGACAT
>JAAZCH010000311.1 GCA_012513395.1 Tissierellia bacterium | reverse complement strand
GTTATTATCGCTGAAGTAGAAAATAAGATTATGGAATACTTCACTACGAGAAATGCCGTAGTCAGACGCTATGACGATGACAAATACATCGCAGTATTTAACCAAGTGTGTTTGAAATCCATGGTCAACGAGAGATTTTCCATTTTGGATATCGTAAGAGAAATCGGTAAACAAAATGACTCTACTATAACTTTGAGTATTGGAATTTCAGAAACCTTAGATAGCATTCCCGAATCCTACGAAGAATCCAGAGCTGCAGTAGATTTGGCCTTGGGGCGTGGTGGGGATCAAGTAGTAGTTAGAACAAAAGAAGGACACGAGTTTTTCGGTGGTAGAACCCAAGCTAGAGAAAAGAGAAATCGAGTAAGGGCTAGGGTCATTGGAAATTCTTTGGCAAATCTTATAGAAGAAGCTTCTGAAATATTTATTATGGGGCATAAAAACGCTGATATGGACAGCATAGGCTCAGCCATTGGGATGCTAGGCGCAGTAAGGCGTATGGAAAAAGAAGGCTTTATAGTCTTGAATGAAGTTAATCCAAGTATTAAAATGATTATGGAAGCTATGAAAAAGGATGCTCCGGAAATTCACGAGTTTGTAATAGACTCGGAAGAAGCTATAGACATGGCACAAAAAAGCAAATCCTTAATAATTATGCTAGACAATCATAAAATCTATCTAGCTGAAGAGCCGAGACTTTTTAATATGGTGGACAAGGTCGTAGTTATCGATCATCATAGACGAGGAAATGACGGTATAGAAAATGCAGTGCTTTCATATATCGAATCCTACGCTTCGTCTACAAGTGAGTTGGTGGCGGAGATATTGGAGTATATGGATCCTGATATGAACATCACTACCTTTGAAGCAGAGGCTATGATGGCGGGCATAGTAGTAGATACTAAAAATTTCACCTTCCAAACTGGAGTGAGAACCTTTGAAGCTGCATCCATACTAAGACGTCACGGAGCTAACCCAGCCAAGGTGAACAAGTTCTTCTATGAAGATTTGGACACCGTAAGATCTAAGGCGAAGGTGGTTCACGATGCCGATATAATTAGAAATGAAATAGCCATAGCTAAATTAGATGGAGAAGGAAATTCCAACGTTTTAATAGCTGCCCAAGCGGCAGATTCATTACTAAATATAGTAGGAGTCAACGCATCCTTTGTGTTGACCCATAATGAAGACTATATACACATATCAGGAAGAAGTGCAGGAGAAATTTCTGTTCAACTGATATTGGAAAAATTGGGGGGAGGCGGACATTTAGTTTCTGCAGCGACCCAAGTTTACAAAGTTACTATGGAAGAAGCTTATGAAAAATTGCTTCACGCTATAGATATATACTATGAAGAAATAGAAAAGAAGGAGAACACAAATGAAGATAATATTATTGAAGGATCATAATCAATTAGGTAAAGCAGGAGAGATGGTAGAGGCGAAAGACGGCTACGCTAGAAACTTTTTAATACCTAGAAAAGTGGCAATCGAAGCTACACCAGAAAACCAAGCTAATTGGGAAATAGAGCAACAAAAGAGAAAAGAAGAAGAAGCACTTGCGATTGAAGAAGCAAACAAATTAAAAGAACAAATTGAAAGCCTTACTATAAATATAGAAGCAAAAGGTGGACAAGGTGGAAGATTATTTGGATCCATCACCAACAATGAAATATCCAAAGCATTAAAAGAACAAGCAAATATTAATATTGCCAAAAATAAAATCGAATTAGATGAAAATATAAAGACAGCAGGAATAACAGAAGTATTGATAAGAGTTTACCCAGAGATAACAGCGAGCCTAAAGGTTAACGTAGAAACGAAGTAGGTGTAAAAATTTGGCAGATCAATTCGTTGGAAGAATCCCACCTCACAATTCAGAGGCAGAACGTAGCGTTCTAGGGATTCTCCTTCTGTCTTCGGACAAAATGAACGAGGCAGTGGACAAGATAAAGCCTACGGACTTTTATAACCCTGCCCACGTGAAAATTTATCAAGCCCTTTTGAATCTCTATAACAAGAATGCTCCCATAGATCTTATAACAGCCATGGAAGAACTCAGAAGACTTGGATATTTGGAAGATGTGGGTGGTATGACTTATGTAGCGACACTTACTAATGAAGTAGTTACGACTTTGAATTTGGAATACTATTTGGAAATCGTAAGAGAAAAATCCATCTTGAGACAAATTATCGAAGTCGGAGCCCAGTCAGTGGATCTGGCTTACGAAGATTCAGAAGATGTGGCTACAGTTATGGAATTTACTGAAAAAGGAATATTTGACATCACCCAAGACGCCCACTCCAAGGGACTTACGCCCATAGGTGATGTATTAGTAGAGTCTTTCGCCATGATGGAAGAAAGAGCCAATAATCCATCGGCGTTGACGGGACTAACCACTGGGTTTTTGGATTTGGATAACAAATTGGCAGGATTGCAAAAATCCGATTTAGTACTACTAGCAGCTAGGCCATCCATGGGCAAGACTGCCTTGATGGTAAATTTGGCAGTTAATGCTGCTATGAGAGCCAATGCCCACGTAGCTATCTTTTCTCTAGAGATGAGTAACAATCAGCTCACCCAAAGAATGATGTCCTCTATTTGTCATGTGGATTTACAAAAAGTAATTTCAGCTAAGATGGAATCAGAAGAGTGGACAAAACTTCTAGAAGGCCTGACGGTTTTAGACAAACTCAATATTCACATAGACGACACAGCGGGAATTTCTCCACTGGAATTAAAAGCCAAAGCTAGGAGATTAAAAGCCCAACACGGACTGGATTTAATCGTAATCGACTACCTTCAGCTTATGGAGCTAGGAGGTAGAACGGAAAATAGAACCCAAGAAATTTCTGCCATCTCTAGAAACTTAAAAGCCATTGCAAAAGAATTGGAAGTGCCAGTAGTTGCCCTTTCCCAATTATCTAGAGCGACGGAACTTCGTGGAGACAAAAGACCGATACTATCGGACTTAAGAGAATCAGGAGCCATCGAGCAAGACGCTGACGTGGTGTTGTTTTTATACAGAGACGAATACTACAATCCAGAAACTGAAAAGAGAAATGTAGGAGAGGTTATAATTGCTAAGCACAGAAATGGGCCTACGGGAGTTGTGGAACTCACTTTCTTGCCCCAATTTACAAAATTTGTAAACAAGGGACGATAGCATGATTAATGGAGATTATATTATTTTTGAAAGACTTACACTAGATCATATTAGAGATATGAAACATTGGGGGATTCACAAAAGTCCTCTTTTTAGAGACTATAATTTTATCTTTAGATCAGACG
>JAAZCH010000310.1 GCA_012513395.1 Tissierellia bacterium | reverse complement strand
GTTGCAAAAGCCTTTAGACCTGATGTTTCATCTATAAACTTTACTGGCATCAAATAGCTTGGGTTGGCTGACTGATTCATAATGGCATATCTTCTACCAAAGTCCACCAGCCCCTCAAAACCTTCCTGAGCAACCTTATCATCTTCTCTAAATTCTTCATAGGTATAGAGGAAGCCATGATCTGATGTAATAAATATATTCACTGCCGAAAATTCATTGACTAGAATTCTGACCAAATTCTTGATTTCCTCAATGGCTTCATAACAAGCAGCAAAAACCATAGAATCCGATGTATGACTGGCAGAGTCAATCTTATCGTGATAGATATAGACTACATCCATCCCCTTTACGAGTTCTTTTCTTTCCTCTCCTTTCATATGAATCATATCGTCATATTTTAAAACTCTTGATTTTTCATTTGCATTTTTCAAGACCTTTTCCCTATTAGGCATATCCGTAGATTCACCATCAATAAGGACTTTGAGCTTGTTATTTCTGATATCCGCTTTTAATTCTTTGTGGGGAAGAAGAGCAGCCATACCAAAAGGTGTAATTGTAGGGAAAATACCTTCCATATGGTCAAGTTCTACCTTGCACTGCATATCTTGTTTGATTTCATCAAAAAGTTCCTTAGCGACCTCATAACGAAGAGCATCTGATATGATGACATAGCTTTTTGTTTTGGCATTTTTAATATTCTTCGCATAAAAATCAACTTGCTGTTTCAAGTCAGGAATCTTACCGTATTTTTCATAGTCTCTAGCAGACACATTCGACCAATTCGCCAGTAAGTCCTCTAAGAACCATCGCTTGTAAATCCCTTCAGATCGATCCACCGTAAACTTAAAGAGATCATCCAAAATCGGGTTCGAATTGGATAGGCTCTTCTGGTAAGCAAGTTGAAATCTTCTGTAATAGGTGTCCATCATGTAGAATTTTTCTGTATAGGATTTCCAAATTTCCATAGAACTCGTTATATGAAAAGAAGCTTGATTTTTATTATAAAAGTCCTTCATCTTGCCTATATTGGCGATACCTTCATAGTAGAACTTGAAGTCTTTGTACCAAGCACCTACTCTTCGTCTTTCAAATAGGCGTGCAATATTTTCAGGGTCTATAATATCGTCCTTGATGTTCGTCATGAGCTTTATCAGGATCACTTCATCAACACAAGGAAATATCTCACTATTCTCAAATTGACCAAGATCCAACTTAATCAATCTATCATGTAATTTAAGTTCTTTTTCTAAATTGCGAACAAGCTGATACAGGCTCTTGTTATCCTTGCTATCTCTAAGCCAGTCTTCTACAAACTGAAAACAGAAAGCTTCATGAGGACTTGAAATTAAGCTATCGAGTCCAAGGAAGGCTTCCTTATGAATGTTTCTAGATGCTGCTGTTAAAATCACATGAGAAAATAGTCTAGACAAACTATGTTTTTCTTCATAGTATCCTGTTCCTTGCCTAATCATTTCCCAAAAACGTTCCTGAATTTCATAATTCAGAAAGGCTTGGTATATCTTGTTTTCTTCCTCATTTAGTCCTGCCTTGAATACTTCTCTAATAAGAAGACCTGCATTCATGGGCGAAGTAGCTAGAGTGCTCATAATCGCAAGCTCTAAGTGGGTAGGATTTTCAATTCTCGTGTTTTTCTTCTTGATTTCTTCTCTTCTTACCTTGGCATTAAAAAACTTTTTATATTGCTTTACTGTTTTCCTAATAGCTAGGCTATCTGGCAGTTTCATTTCATCAATCTGTATAGATACAAGATCCGCCCTAAATTCCTCACTATAAATCATAATGTCCTGGATCCAGTTGTCTTCTTTTTTATTAAAGATAAGCGGACAATAGACAAGAAAATCCGACTCTTGATCCTCATAGGATAGGAGCTTCTTGATTTCAAACTTATTGTTCTGAGCCATTTTTACAATCTTTACAGGAGATAGCTCTAAACCATCGATTTTATCTTCGAATTCTTTTTCTTGATCCAGCCAAAAGATAATTCTTCTATTGTAAAATTCAGGATAGGGTTCTTTAAATCTCTTTTCCAGATCCTTTAAAATATCATCTAAGTCCAAGTTTCCACCTCCTACTTTATTTTGGTCAATACATCTTTAAAGATTTTGTAATTCTCAGCTACGCCATCATCTAAGTCGATAGCAATATAAGAGTCTGCCAGATGCTGGATTTTTTCTTCAAAAGTTTGAGATTCTAATATCTTTTTCTTTAAAGCATCTGCTTCTTTTTGAAGTGCTACTCTCTCGCTTGCACTCGCTCCATTTATCTTATTCTCTAGGCGTGAAAGTTCCTGTTTGTATCGATCTTGAATTTCAAAAACATAGTTAATTCTGATTCTTGCAAAGGTGTCTTTATCATATCTGTGAAGATAGAAAAGTCCTTTACAAGCGTTGTTTTTACCTGAATCATATTGCCAATAGATCGGCAATTTCTGATACATCTTGCAATGATCCGCATAGAAGTCACTCAAGAAGTAGTTTCTGATTTTATCTCTTGTAGAATCTGTTTGTTTTCCCTTGAGTTCTGAAGCGATGAAGTTCAAATTCTCATTGAGATGTTCTTCGCCAAAAATAACCTTTAAAAACTGAATAAAAGTCTCAACAATATCCTCTTCAAAGTATTGAGCATCTGTTAATGGAAGTACGCCATCCACATCTGCCTTAAAGGAAGCATATTTAGCTGTATCGAAGTCTCCTCCAGCAAAGGCAAGACCATCTACATCCAGGGAATATCTCCCCATCAAACAACCGATAAAATAGGACAGGAAGTTTTTCACTACATCTTCTCGAGTCATAATATATCTGTTGCCTTTTATATCCTCATCGATATCTTCCTTCTTATCAAAAATTTTGGCTACAGTAATATCCTTGTTTGCCACATCTGGAGTTAGCTCATCTTCTAGTCCATAGATTTCAATGAAAATACGATTTAGCTCTTCTTCGTTTTCTTTCAACTTCCTGAATCTTTCGTTCACTTGAGATTTATAGGATTCGTAGGCAGATGTAATAAGTCCATCTGATTTATTTGCTACCAGAGGAGATCCTTTGAAGTCCCAAGATGTTTCGTGCATATCCCATTCATTCTTACTAATTGCAATATTACTTTTAACCAAAACATCTATATTCCCCTTATCTTTATCTGATAATATAAATGGCATACTAGAAATATCACTTATATTAAATGCCAATGTTGAACTAATATATTTAATAATTTCATTTCCTACTACAGAATTCAAATACGCCTGGATATAATACATATATTTTTCTGATTGAATAAACGAGCCATTTGAATCAAAAATAAATCCTTTTGGGCAATATCTAAGACTCAAATTTTTATTTCCACTAATTAAAGTCCATGTTAGGGATTCCTTCAAGTATAAATGTCTACTCCTTATATTCGCTTTTTTGTTATTCAACAACTCGCTACCATCATCTTTCCAATATACTAAATGCTCATTGTTTCCATACCATTTTCTAAAAACTCCTCCTTTGGTGTAAGGATTCCATTTTTTATTTTTTACATCATTAATATTACCTATTTCTGTAAAATTAACTTCATTCCATATTCTTAAGTATTTTTCATTATTACCGGTATCCATACCTTTTTTCACTGTTGATACATCATTTAAAACTATTGTATTTTTAAAAATATGAAAAATTTTTCTGCTTGCCCAATAAGAAATTGGCATACCAGGAATTTTATCAAAATCATTCTGTGACGTGATATATCTATTCTCACCACTTAAAAACATTTCTTCCTTCGCATTTTGTGAGTTTGCATCTATTAGTCTGGCATACGTTCCATTATATTCTTTAAGACTAAAATTTCTTAATACAAACGAAGTAGTCTGTACTACTTCCCCGGATATCTCTTCGAAAGCTCTAGGTCCTAAATGTACCATGTTTATAATATCAGTTCTCTGTATTTGTTCTCTTAATTTCTCAAAAGAAGAAAGAAACATCCAAGAATGTTGAGTAATCATGGCTTGAAATCTATTTTTTTTAGTCATTCTATTACTTACTTCTATAAATACGGCAAATAAATCTGCTTTGCTATTCACATAATTCTTATTTATATAACCTTGCAAATTAGGGTTTGTTCTAAGATTTCCCATATAAGGCGGATTGGTAACGACCACATCATATTTACTAGATAGAACTTCCGCTATCTCAACTATTGGTAATAGTTCATCTAAAATCATCAGCCGATCAAGGGTAATCTCTTCCGCTTTGATTTCGTCAAATCGCTGATAAAGAAATTTAAAATCTACTGGCTTAACAATTGTTATAGAGCCATATTCTTTCGCATCTTCCATATCATTTATTATTGATTCTATGGCTTCTTTTAACTCTTTATTTCCATTTATAAAATAATCAAGGGCATGTCTATTACTCTCTGTTTTGAGATAATTACTTTCCTCTACCACATAAACTTTCGGCTGTGGAATATAGTCTCTTGTTAAAAATCTCCTATCATGTTCTCGGGCTTTCATCATCAGAGAGAAATATGCTAATTGTCTTGCTCTTTCATCTATGTCTAAGCCATAAATATTTTTTTCTAAAATAAGTCTGACTGCATCTCTATTTTTATAGCCTTGAGATTCATATATTTGAATTAGGACATCAAATAGATAAACCCCTATATGCCCCGATCCAATACATGGATCAATGCATTTAATTTGTTCCGGTTTTAAATCGGCATATTCTTTTCTTATTTCTTTTAACTTTTCTTCGACTTCATTTTCTTGGTCTGCTTCTTCCAAGTAATATTTCCAACTAGTTTTTAATTCTTCATCAGGATGTCCTTCATACCACAGCTTTCCTAGGGAATTTTCTACCATATATCTCACAATCCAGTCTGGTGTAAATAGCTGCGTTGCTGCGGGTATATCTTCCTTTTGGATTTTTTGAGTTTTAGGTCTGCTAAAAACCTCATCTTTTTGTTCAGAAATATAATATTGGTAGAGCCAACCAATTATTTGTACTTGTTCTTTCCAGTCATCTTCTGGTATGTCTTTAATCATTGAATCGATAACAGAGCCCTCTCTCAAAAGTCCCTCTGGTAGAAGAAGCTCTGTATAGTCGTTTATTTTTTGGAATATTCCCGGTAGTACTTGGTTAAGTGCATTACACTGGGTAATCAAAAGATAGGAGAAAAGCTCTTCCTCTTTGTTACCAGCATTGTATAGGTCTAAAACTTTAGATTGATCTAGTCCATCTAGCTCTATATGTATGGCTTCTGATAGAATCTGAGGTTGAAATTCGTTATCTTCTGAACTAAAGACCCTGATATGGCTAGGCAGATATCCATTGACCTCCATAAATCGAAGAGCAATAAACCTGTTGAACCAAGTGTAAGCAACCTCTTCTATGGTTTGGTCAAAACCTTCTTTTTTTATTTTATCGATCAAGACAGTTCTTGCATTTTTTTCGTTTTTGGTCAGGATTTGCCCATTAAGGGCAGTATCCATCTCCGTCATCTCTTGATCTTTTTCTATTCCATATATTTTTGCT
>JAAZCH010000309.1 GCA_012513395.1 Tissierellia bacterium | reverse complement strand
TTCCAAATTCTGGTATGGCGGTTCTCATCCTAGACCAGAAGCCACATTCCAAATTTTTAGACATCTTGTGGGAACTACTTGGGAAACATCAGAAGCGTATACAGATGCAGTTTCATCTGCAACTACACCAAATAAACCATACCTAACAATGGAAGTTCCAGAATTTGATGAAAAAGGACGCCCTTATAGATATGTGGTAACAGAAATTGGTGGACTAGAAGATTATGTAATATATAGAGATACTACCGATACAAACACAATCGCAGAAGACTTAATAAATACCTACGTTAGTCCAAGAAAGGATATAACAGGAGAAAAAATTTGGTCGGGAGGTCCTGATAATCCTCCTGAAGTTAGTCTTCAGCTTATGAGAAACGGTGTGAAATATGAACCAGGATTTATAATTGCAGGAAGTGGCGTTCCAGGCTCTATAATAAACCTAACCTTCCCTGGATACGATGACAATTTTATTGCAAAAGTACAATCAGATGGAAATTGGAAAACGGAACTTCCCCTTGGACTAGATCCTACAAAAGTACGTTTTGAAATAAAACAGTATAAGACTCCTGATGAAGTAGTTCCAAGGAATGACCCATCAAATATTTTAGTCCAAAGCTCACCTATATTCTATCTTTTTAATGGAGAAGAACCAGAAATACAGTTTAGTATAGACAAAGTAGTAGCTGGTTCCAGAGTGATAAATGGTTGGGGTATTCCAGGAGAAATTGTAAGAATTGAGTTAGACGGAAAAGATTATACTGCAACAGTCGGAACTGATAGAAGATGGACTATAGAAATACCTGAAGGAGTGGAAATCAAGACTGACAGTGATTTAAACGGATATCATGAAGACATGTTCTCAGATCCATTTATTATGATTAATCCAAATTTACAAATGGACGACCCCGATGTAGATTCTGCACATCTTCCTGTGAATCCTATTATAATAAGTGGTGACAACACTACAGCAAAATGGAATGTAGATGTAAATGATTTCTATGCACAAAAATATAACTACAGCATTATCGAGACAGAAGTTCCTGAAGGATATGCTGTTAAATATGAATCCGATGAAGAAGGTAACACTATTATCTCCAACACCTTCGGAGCAAAAGTTTCAGATATTCCAGTTCATAAAGATTGGGTCGGAGATGAAGGGCCATATCCAAAAATCACCTTTGAGCTCCAAAGAAGAATTGGAGATGCAGATTTTGAAAAGGTTGAAGATATTGTTTTAGATTCTGGAGACCATATTCATATTTTTAAAGATATGCCACTTACAGATGATAAAGATCAAAAGTATGAATATCAAGTAATAGAAACTTTTATAGGAGATACTGAAGTAATTAATGACGAGGCTCTAATTTATAAAGTATCGCACGAAGGAAGTGTAACAGAAGGATTTACTGTAACTAACACTTCTAACAATACAGCTTCCATAGATATCAAAAAAATCTGGGTTGATAATAACAACGAAGAGGATAAAAGACCAAACAAAATAGTATTTACAGTAACTAGAGAAGATGGAATAGAAAAAACTCAGATATTCGATGTAGATAAAATTGCTAACGAGAAAACTTATACTATATCAGGGTTACAAAAGTATAAGGCAAATTCCACAGAAGAATATAAATATACTGTAGACGAATTCGATGTTATAGGGTACGAAAAGAAAATAGAAGGAAATGCTTCTAATGGATTTGAGATTACCAATACCCTTAGAGAAAAAGGAAGTTTCATAGGAAGTCTCGCTTTAAAAGTAGATGCAACTACTCTTAGCCCATTATCAGGAGCCAAGTTCCAACTATTAGATTTCAACACCAAAGAAATAGTTGTCAGTGATATAATCACAGATACTAACGGGATTATAAAAGTAGATAATCTTCAAGAAGGAATGTATTTACTTTCAGAAGTAGAACCACCTATTGGATATGTAAGAAATATTTCTGAATTTACTGTAATAGTAAATCAAAATGGCAATATCTCCATAAACGGAACCAATGTAGTCGTGGAAAATGATACGCCAAATTACAGAATAGTTAACGTTCCAGAGGATTTCGCATTGGTAGTACAACTTACTGACCAAAATAAAATCCTCTTACCAGGAGGAGAATTCGAGCTTTGGAAAGAAGGAGAAGATCAGCCATATGGAACTTATACTACAGACCAAAATGGGTTGATAATACTAGAAAAACTGGCAAGTGGAAATTATAGATTGAAACAAATCAGAACCCTTGATGGGTATGAAATGGAGACAGAAGAAATAAGTTTTACTATACCAGACGAGCCAAATTCTAGAATAGTAGACATCCATGTGATAAATCCAAAACTTGGAGATGATGGAGAAAAGATACAAATCACTGTCAATAAAATATGGAGAGATGTTCCAAGAGGATCATCAGTTCCAGATACCACAGTCTTTGTACTAGGTAGTGATATGAGATACCAAGAACAAAAACTAGTCAGTGGAATGAATAGCGTAACATTCTTGGAATTAGATAAGTATGATAAAGACGGAAATGAAATAACCTATAGAATTGTAGAAGATGTAGTAAGAGGATATTATCCAGAAATTACAGGAAATATGCACACAGGATTTACAGTGACAAACACAGGAATTCCAGAGCCAGGAAATTGCCCTGATTTCCCAATTTGTCCAGATTGTCCAGATTGTCCTGAACTTCCAGTATGTCCGGACTGCCCTGACAATCCAGTGCCGCCGCCATACGAACCCCCATATTTTCCACCGATAATGCCAACACCGAATCCCGAGCCAATACCAGGACCAACGGTGATACCAACACCAGAACCGATACCTCTGCCGGTAGTGCCTACTCCCCAAGAACCAGTTGCACCACCAGCAGAAGAATCGCCAATGCCAATAGAAGAAGAACCCAAAGAACCTACAAATCCCATAAAAAAACCAGACCCAGTCAAAACGGATATACCAAAAACCGATGACCCATTGGTGTTTTGGTTAGGAGCAGTAGGAATATTAGGCGCCACTCTAATTGGAATAATATACAAAAAATATAAGTCTACTAAGTAGAATAATATTTAAAGATGGATATGTTTTTATAACGAAAAGCATATCCATCTTGTTTTAATTTAATAAACGTCATTTCGTACTCCCCTCCAAAAATATGATATAATAAATCCATGAAAAAAGAATTTAATAATAAAGTAATGATAGCTATGAGCGGTGGAGTAGACTCCTCTGTGGCGGCGGTTTTAATAGTAGATGAAGGATATGAAGTGGCAGGAGCTACTTTGAAATTATTCGATAATGAGGACATTGGGCTAGAGAAAACTAGAACTTGTTGCTCCATAGATGATGTAGAAGATGCCAAAAGTGTAGCATTTAAGCTGGGATTTCATCACTACACATTTAACTTCAAGGCAGAATTTATCGACAAAGTTGTAAAAAAATTCGGAGACGTTTATAAAGAAGGAAAAACGCCCAATCCTTGTATCGATTGTAACCGCTTTATAAAATTTGATAAAATGATAGAACGAGCAGTGACCTTGGGATATGATAGAATCGCCACAGGTCACTATGCCCAAGTGGAATACGATGAAAAAAAAGATAGATATCTTTTGAAAAAATCCTCAGACCCACAAAAAGACCAAACCTACGTCCTATACTCATTGACTCAAGATCAATTATCTAGGACCATGTTTCCCATGGAAGGAATTACCAAAGAAGAAGCCAGAAGAATCGCCGAAGAAAGGGATTTAATCGTAGCAAGAAAACCCGACTCCCAAGACATCTGCTTCGTAACCGATGGAGACTACGAAAGATTCTTGCGAGAGGAATTGGGAATCATAACAAAACCCGGAAATTTCATTGACACAAAGGGAAATGTACTAGGAAAACACGAAGGCTACACCCACTACACCATTGGCCAAAGAAAAGGACTAAAAATCGCTTTGGGAAAACCAGCTTATGTAGTGGATATCAATCCCGCAACTAATGAAGTTGTTTTAGGAGATAACGAAGATTTATTTTCAAAAGAAATGATAGTTTCTGATTTGAATATGATTTATATGGAAAAATTAGAAGAACCCATGGAAGTAGAAATCAAAACCAGATACAGTCAAAAAGCCACAAAAGGCAAAATTACACCCATGGAAAATGGAAAAATCCACGCCCAATTCTACGAACCCATAAGAGCCGTAACCCCAGGACAAGCAGCGGTATTTTATGCCGGAGATTACGTTGTAGGAGGAGGAACGATAGAGGATTAGGTTCAGTTAAAAGTTGAGAGTGAAAAGTGTAAAGTTGGACTACGCCCTTCGTAGGGGATTTATTCCAAATGTTATGGGTTATGATGTTTTTGCAAATTGGTATGTAATTAATTAAAAATATGGATTTCAGAAGCGATAAATCCCGTTGTTTGGCATCAGCAATTCGCCTAACACGGGACATATCGTTTTCAGTTAAAAGTGTAAAGTTAAAAGTTAAAAGTTTGGGCTACGCCCTTCGTAGGGGATTTAGGTTCAGTTAAAAGTTGAGAGTGAAAAGTGTAAAGTTGGGCTACGCCCTTCGTAGGGGATTTATTCCAAATGTTATGAACATTGATGTATTAACAAATTCGATTTGTAATTAATTAAAAATATGGATATCAGAAGCGATAAATCCCGTTGTTTGGCAGTTCGATATGCCGGACACGGGACATATCGCT
The DNA here is from genome assembly GCA_012513395.1 of Tissierellia bacterium. The sequence goes on along the minus strand of JAAZCH010000309.1, from coordinate 346 downwards.
TTTGTCGTTTTATATCTCATTTATTACGTATTCATGTTGTAAAATTCTCTTTGGGGATTTGCATTTGGAATATGTCCCCTACGATTCTACTAATTACTAATTATTAATTACTAATTAACAAACTGTCCCCTACGGAAAATCCTCTCCTACGAGGGCGTAGCCTCACTTTTCACTTTTCACTTTTAACTTTCCACTTTCCACTTTTCACTCTCACTACTACTTTAAAATATAGTATAATATAAATAAATAGAAATTAAATAATAAGGAGGAAAACGTTATGAGGAAGAGGGTTTTTTTATTACTTGTGGTTTTGATATTATTTTCTGTGTCTCCTGTCCTTGCTGAG
>JAAZCH010000308.1 GCA_012513395.1 Tissierellia bacterium | reverse complement strand
ACAAATTACTATTTATCTTTCTCTTACACTTACAATTATACCACATAAATTCCCTTCATTTAGTATGCAATATTCTTTTAAGAAAAGAAATTAGTCTTTATATAATATTTCTTCATTATTTGGTATATCTAATGAGTTAGTATAATTTTCAAATCTATCTACGGTATCAGTTTCCATCTTTTCAGTTACTCTTACATAGATATTATAAGTAGTCATAATAGTTGAATGACCTAATCTTTTAGATACTGCTTTAATATCTGCACCTTGCTCAATTAATCTTGTTGCATGTGTGTCTCTAAAGTCATGAAATCTACTTGGTATTTTTAATTCATAGTTAATTACTTTATAAGCATGTCTTGGTGTTTCAGTTCCTCTAAATTGTCCATTGGGTTTTACAAATATTAATCTTGCTTCTGGTAGATTAACATCTAATTCAGCTTCTGCATCTACTATTTTAATTTCTTCTCTTTTTGTATATTCATTCAACACTTTCTTTTCATAATGTTTTAAATATTTATCTCCATAAAATTTTTTATGTTCTTCTGTTAGTTTCTTATATTCTTTTAATGCCTTAATTAATGTATCACCAATCGCAATAGTTCTTCTTGACTGAGGATTCTTACAACTTCCATAAAACCATGTTTCAGTAGAATGTCCTTTAGCTATATTATATCTTTTAGGTAGTCCATCTTTATTCTTTCTTATTATGTTTTTATTGACAGTCAATGTTTTATTTTCAAAATCAATGTTATCCCAAGTTAACCCATATACTTCTGAAACTCTTAATCCTGTATAGTATGCTGTTAAGAATGAATAATAGATATATGGTAAATCTTTAAATCTATCTAATATTCTTTCTATTTCCTCTTGAGTATAAATATGTACAGGATCTCCAGTTACAATTTCGTATCTTGGAATATGAACATGTTCTGCTGGATTATGATTAATAAAATTTACATCATAACAAGCATATTTTAATGCTCCTTTTATTGTTTTTAGTATTCCATGAAGATAATGTTTTGAAAATTTATTATCTACATATAATTGATTAATAAAATTTTGTATAAGTTCTGAATCTATTTGAGATAACTTATACATTCCTAGTTTAGGTTTTAAATGAACCTTAATAATATTTAAATATGTAACTATAGTTGCATATTTTAAATTAAAATTACAATAGTTATCAATCCAATAATCAAGATAGTCTGCAAATGACATATCTCTATTCTTATTCTTCTTACCATAATAGTAATATTCATTATAAGCTAATGCTCCTTCATGTAATGCTTCTTGTTTAGTTTTAAATCCTGACTTTGTTAGCCACTTTCTTGTTCCATCAATAGATGCTATTTCAATTCGGTATTCATATACCTTTCCACGTTTTCTTACGCTTACCATTTTTTGTACCTCTTTCCTAATTTATAGTAAACAAAAAGCCATCAAATTTTGATGACTTTTATCTAACGTGTTGTCCACGAATAATATACTAAATTTTCATATAAATTATGCATTTTTGTCCACAATCTTAAATTTACGTGGACAAAATGTGGACAAATAGCCATTTTTGAGTGTTTTTTACGTGGACAAAATCCTCGCAAACCCTTTATTTATCGCTACTTACCACAGCATTGTTTATATTTTTT
>JAAZCH010000307.1 GCA_012513395.1 Tissierellia bacterium | reverse complement strand
TGCATATCACTATGGAACCAAAATCCTTAATGACATACTAGGAAGTAAAAAGTTTGACTTTCCCAAATCTGTAATTCTTGTAAAAGATACTATAAAGTTATTAAGCAAAAGGGACTCGACGGTTCTTGACTTCTTCGCTGGTTCGGGTACGACTGGACATGCTGTAGCACAGCTTAATAAAGAGGACGGAGGAAACAGAAAGTATATACTTTGTACCAACAACGAGAACAATATTTGTGAAGAAGTAACCTATCAAAGATTAAAAAATATCCAGAATGACTTGCCACATAATTTGAAGTACTACAAAACAGATTTTATTGAAAAATTTTCACAGGGTGAGTCCATCTCAGAAAAGATGTTATCGCATATTCGTGAGCTAATAGAATTAGAACATCACCTAGAAATTGACGATAAACATACAATTATTCTTGAAAATGAAGATGATATTGAGAGTGTTATTAATCGTATTGAAGATGGCGGAAAACTCTTTATTGTTTCAGGAATCTTTTTGTCTCGTTCTGAACAAAGAACCCTAGAAAAAAAACGCATTGAAATGATAGAGATACCCGAATACTATTTCCGTGAAGAATTAAGAGAGGTGGGAGAGCTATGATTGGAATAACTTTAAAAGATTTTCAAGAAAGAGCCGTCGACTTTCTCTTTGACAAAACTACGGATAGTAATTCAAAACCCAAAATCGTCATGCAAAGTCCAACAGGCAGTGGTAAAACCATCATACTAGTGGCTTATATTGAGAAATATCTAGATTTTCACCAAGATAGTGTTATTTGTTGGTTTTGCCCTGGTAAAGGCGAGCTTGAAGAACAGTCTAGAGAAAAGATGAACCGATTTTCTCCTACACTCAAAACTGGTGGTGTTTTCGATGTTCTTAACATGGGATTTGAAGCTGGAACAAGCTATTTTATCAACTGGGAGACTATCACAAAGAAAGATAACACTGCAATTAGAGAGAGTGAACGAAAAAATCTGTTTGAGAGAATCAGCCAGGCACACAATCAAAACTTGAATTTCATCGTCATAATCGATGAGGAACATCAAAACAATACTTCTAAAGCAGATGATATTATTAGTAGCATTAATGCAAGGTATGAGATAAGAGTTTCGGCTACGCCAAATAAACGAGTTGTTGGTGAGTTTTATGAAATTCCAGAAGTTGATGTCATCAATGAAGGCTTAATTACAAGATTCATGTATATCAATGATGGACTAGAAGATTTAAAGGTAGATGATACTTATCACGAAACCGACCTGTTGCTAGAAAAAGCGAACGAAGTAAGAAAGCAGATTGCAAAAGCATACATTGATGAGGATGAAGAAATTAGACCTCTTGTGTTAGTTCAATTCCCTAATCTTAATGATGAATTGATTGAGCATGTAGAAAACAAACTGTCTGAACTTGGAATCACATATGAGAACAAATTGCTTGCCAGTTGGTTTAGTGCTGAAAACAAGGCAGATAAAGATAGGAAGTCTAAAAAGCTCGGAAAAATTAACGTTGGTACTACCGATGAAGATTCAATAACAAACCATAATGCACTACCTGTATTTTTGCTTTTTAAACAAGCACTTGCTACTGGCTGGGATTGTCCTCGAGCGAAAATTCTCGTTAAACTTCGTGAAAATATGTCCGAGACCTTTGAAATACAAACACTTGGCAGACTTCGTAGAATGCCAAGAGCTAAACACTATGGCCGAGATATTCTGGACTGTTCATACCTCTATACTTTCGATGAAAAATATAAACTTGAGGTGATTAAAGCTGGAAATGGCTTTGAAACACAGAGGGTATTTTTAAAAGAGGAACCGAAATCCATTACTTTAGTTAAAGAATTACGTAATCAAGATGGAGATTATGTTGATGAAAGAGCGTTGAGAAATCGCGTTTATGAATTCTTCAAAGATAAATTCAAATTAACAAATATAAAGGCTGATAATGTTACTTTATTGGAAGTATATGGCTTTGTATTTGGAACAGCTTTACACAAGAAATTTGTTCAAGGACGGTATTCGACTTTTTTAGAAGTTGCTGAAAAACAAGTAGAATATGGTGCTTTAGAAATTGAAATCAATACTCATAGTCATGGTATTGATTTACAGCACAATGTTGATGCTATTAAAAAACATGTTGGTTTAAGCTATACCAAGACTAATCAAATACTTAAGACATTGTTCCTTAAAGGATTTGGAAACAATAGCTATAAACTTTTGAATCTCAGTTTGAAAGAATATTATGCCTTTATAATCAATAATGTTGATCTGCTAAAAGAAGCATTTATTGAGTTCTCAGGACAAAGGAAAGATCAACTGCAGTATCTTGAAAATCGCATTGAAGAATTCAAAATGCCACTTGAAGAACATTATAGATACCTACCTTACGAAAGAAATATTCGTGAGCTTGAAACCAATGTATATAAAGGTTACAACACATCCATGATAACGGATGACTTCCGTTCTACAAGCGAGAGGCTGTTTGAAAAATTCTGCGAACAAAATAAGAATGTTGAATACCTTTATAAAAATGGAGATAGTGGCCAACAATATCTTTCCATAGTTTATGGAACCAACTTTGATAAGCAGAGACTATTCTATCCTGATTACATTATTCGGTTAGTAGATGGGACAATTTGGTTATTTGAAACCAAGGGTGGTGAAAGTCACGGACAAAGTAAAAATATTGATATTCAAGTCGAGAACAAATTTGAGGTATTCAAAGAATTTGCTAATCGTCATGGCTATCAATTTGGATTTGTCAGAGATAGAAATGATGAACTTTACGTTAATAACACAGAGTATATTGATGACATGAATGATGAACGATGGGTGATGCTAGAGGAGGTTCTTTAAATGGCTGAGGTTAATAGGGGTTCTGAATGGAGAAAATGGGATTTGCATATTCATACAGCATCATCATTTGATTATGAATATAAAGACAGTGACTGTGACGAATTGCTTGTTAAAGCATGGAGAGAACATGGTTTTCAAGCTGTGGCTATTACTGATCACTTTAAGATTGATTCAAAAAGAATTAAGCTCATTAAGGAATTTGTTAAAGATGAAATTACAGTGTTTCCTGGAGTGGAACTTAGAACAGATAAAGGTGGAACAAATATTCATGTGATTTTAATTTTCAGTGAAGAAATAGATATTGATGAATTAGCACAAGATTTCGAATCAATTATGTTACGCCAAAAATCGAAACCAAATTCATACACAGACCAAAATGTTTATTGGGACTATAAGGATATTGTTGAATTTGCGAAAACTCATGATGGATTAATTAGCATACATGCAGGTAAAAAATCAAACGGATTAGATAAAATGATCACCAATGCATTAGAAGTTAGTATGGCTGTGAAAGCAGAGTATGCTGAAACAGTAGACATATTTGAAGGGTCAAAAAAACAAGACTTAATTGACTACCAAAATCATGTTTTTAAAAGTATTGATGAGAGACCCGTAATAGTATGTTCAGATAACCATGATCCAAGGAAGTATTTGATTAAGGACTATTTATGGATAAAAGCAGATCCAACTTTTAGTGGACTAAAACAAGCAATTATTCATCCAAGGGAAAGAGTTTATATTGGTGAAGAACCTCAGAAAGTTGAAAGTTTAAGAAAAAATCCCGAAAAATACATTTCGGGTATTAAGGTCAGAAAAAAAGATGTATCCCGTAATCAAGATAAATGGTTTGACTTTGATATAGACCTAAATATCGGATTAACAACGGTTATTGGAAATAAAGGTAGTGGTAAGAGTGCTTTTGCAGATTTACTGGGTTACTTAGGAAAGTCAGAAAACCAAGAGCACTTCTCTTTCTTATCGAAAGAACGTTTTGCTAAAGAGGATAAAAAATTTAACCTTGACTATGAAGGGGAAATAACTTGGTATGACAATGAAGTTCATAAGATGGTAGATTTTTCTCTGAATAGTGATGGTTTTGGAGTTCCACTTATTAGATACTTGCCTCAGAGATATATAGAAGAGACCTGTAATAGTTTGGGGCAAAAATTTCAAAATGAAATTGATAATGTCATATTTTCTTATGTTGATATTGATAAACGAGGTAGTTCTACGAACCTAAAAGAATTAGTAGAAAATAAACAAGTTGGACTTCTGAAAAGTATCGACCAAATCAAGCTGGATTTATCATTAATTAACGAAGATATTATAAAACTTGAAAGGAAAAGATCATCTAATTATAAGAAACAATGTAAGGATAATCTTGAACACTGGTCAAATGAACTTGCAAGGCATGAAGCAAATAAACCGAAGGAGGTTTTACAACCAGAAGATAGTGATAATAACCAAGAAGAACTGAATTTTATAGCTAAGTATAATGACATGATTGTTGAAAATAACGAACTTATTAAAACTAATCAACAAAAAATTAACAATGAGAGAGTTTGCATTGAAGAATTGAACACATATCTAGGTGAAATAGAGTTGATACATCAGCAAATCCTTGATTTGCGTGCAAAAGGGGTCAATATATCCGAAAAATATGATATATTACCCTATGTTGAAGTAACATTTGAGGTGCAATTAGAGGGCTTAAAAAATCGAATAGATGAAGCTGACAAGAAAATTGATATATTGAACGAATTAGTATCGAAATCCTATGTAGAGGATGAAATTCAAATAGATGATGGTGCTCTTGAAGCGGCTGATAACTATTTCTCTGTAAAATCACTCTTTCTAAAGAATTATATTCTTCAGGCTAAAATAAACCTAATAAAGGAAGTACTAGGAAGACCACAACTTACCTATCAAAAATATCTTGATGATCTGAAGTCTTGGGAAGAAAAACAAACCAAGATTATAGGGGATGAAAATACACAATCTTCCCTGGTTTATGCCAAAGCAGAGTATACTTATTTGGAGAAAAATCTTGAAAAAGATTTAAATGAACTTGTTGTTTCACGAAAAATAAAAATTGAAGAACTTTATAGTTTGATAAAGCAAAAGAAAGATATTTTAGATGGGATTTACTTGCCGATTGAGAAAAAACTAGATGTTATTCTTAAGAATATTCGAGACAAGGTTCGATTTAAAGCTTCTATTTCTGTAGATTCTGAATTCCCATCAAACCTATTATCTACTTATATTAATCAGAGCATTCAGTCTAAATATAGAGGTAGAAATGAAGGAAGAGAATTCATCGAAACAAAGATAAGATCTTATGATATTTCCACTTTTGAAGGTACATATTCATTAGTTGAGTCATTGTTAGATGCTATAACGGAGAATGAAGATAGATCAGACTTGTTAGTTAAGAAAAGGCAAGATTGTTATGATTACATTTCATCGCTATCATATCTTAATGTAGGATTTTCCTTAAAAATGGGTGATAAATCACTTGAGCAGTTATCACCAGGTGAAAAAGGTTCGGTTTTACTAATATTCTACCTTGCTTTAGATCAGGAAGAAAAACCATTAATAATTGATCAACCTGAAGACAATCTAGATAACCAATCGGTATTCGATAAATTAGTTCCGTGTGTTTTAGAGGCTAAGAAAAATAGGCAAGTTATTTTAATCACTCATAACCCTAATTTAGCTATTGCTTGTGATTCCGAACTAATTATATACAGTGAAAATAGTGGGAATCAAATAGAATATTTGTCAGGACCAATTGAGGAACAGTTGATTAATGAAAAACTGGTAGATATTTTGGAAGGGACGATGCCAGCGTTTGACCTAAGAACTTCTAAATATAAAGGGATTCATTTCTCATCAAAAAATTAGTGTTAACAGCTGGGACTGGGACTGGAATGGGTAAAAGAATCTCAAAACGATATGAAATGAGCTGAATAGAACGGACTAGATGAACGAGAAAGCCCTAAACTAAAGGCTTTCGGACTAGTTGAACACAACTCAAAGAAGAGTGGGAATAAGTCCCGAGAGTCTTGAAAGGTGCTTAAACACTCATCATTCTTGAGGTGCCAGTGGTTAGTGATACTATTTTGATACTATGAAAAAGTGGCTAACCACTGGGTCAAAAAGTGAATAATGAATGTAAAAGA
>JAAZCH010000306.1 GCA_012513395.1 Tissierellia bacterium | reverse complement strand
TAGCTTTTGCCCTTCCAATATCCCAAATAGGATTTTCCAACCTTATTACCACCCTTTATCCTATGTTTGGTATACTCAGCCTTATTTTTATAACCCAATGCATCTACTTCTTTTACAAAAACAAAGAAAAGCTTAGCTAAAGCTAAGCTTTTCTAATTATGAATTATGAGTGATGAATGATGAATGGAGGAATAAACTGACTTACATCAGTTTAGAAAATATATATTTATCAAAAACTCTTAACGAAATTTACTATTCCCGGAACCTCAACTCTAAATGAAATGAGGAGTTGTTTCCTTTTCTCTAACGAGATTAGAAAGGTGGAGGGAATATCTAAATGAGTTCTAGTGTTTCATTGTTAATTTAGTGAAGGATGCGTTAAGAAAATTTATTTGTTTGAGCCTTAGCGAGTTATAAATTTTTAGCAGACTTTGCTAAATTAACAATAGAAACTCTTAACGAAATTTACTATTCCCGGAACCTTTCTAATCGAAGTACTCAAAGGTTGGTACATTAGGATCATTTATCATGTCTATTGAAACTGGTGGCCTAAATATTCTCTTAGTTCCTTTTCTTCTATCCTTAAGTTCTGCAATTTTAGAAACACCTACATAAATATCAGATATCCTATACCATGTTGCATAATCTACTATGCCTGTTTGAGGGAGATTAAATACCTGTTGAAATACCTTTACAGATTCTCGAGTTGTATTTCCAAAAACTCCATCTACAGCTACCTTAGGTATTAATGGATAATTCCTTGCTATCCTATTAAGCTGTTCTTGAACTGTACTAACTTCATCACCTGTTGAGCCAGCAACAAGATCATATCCTGGATATGATGCAGGACTTCCAGTAACTTGCTCTGCTGTAACAAGCTCAATATCTGTACCATAAAAATAAGTTAGTATTTCATATGGAGTCTTTCCTTGATCACCAAGATATTTACTTCCCCATTGAGTCATCCATTCTGGACACTGAACATTTTTCCCATCACAATATTGAGTCAAAAGTGGTTGCTTCCTACCATATCGTCTTATATAAGTAGAAAAAATATCATCTACTATAGCACTTATATTGTCATATATATTTCTTCCATAATTAAAAGCATGATCATATGCTGTTGAATTAGTTATTTGATAGTTTTTCCCTTTTCCACGATACCATTCTGTATAAATCCTATTTAGAGTAAATGAAATTATAGCATAAACATTTGCTCTAATTGTAGATTCTGGCCATGTAGAATATATTTCACTTGAAGCAACGTTCTTAATATAATCTTTATAACGCACTGTAACATTTGAAGCTGATGTATTATTAGGTGAGCCTTGATGTACTGTAATAAATTCTGGTATCACTGGTTTAGCTAAAACAACTCCACTTGTGGGAGCTGGCAAAGGTTTGTCTACTTCTTCAGGAATTTTTGCTGGATAATTTCCATTTAATGTATTAGGTTGAATATTTATTACATCTGCCCTTGAACCAATTTTTCTTGATGATTCTATTAGAAAGCATTGTTGTATTGCT
>JAAZCH010000305.1 GCA_012513395.1 Tissierellia bacterium | reverse complement strand
CTTACTGTAAAATATATCCAAGATATTAGGAGGTTTTATGAAAAAAAAAATAAGAATATTTATTTCAATACTATTGACTCTATGTATAGCTTTAATATCAATTTCATGTGCAAGGGAAGTTGAAACCCCGAATCTTTCAAATGAAAAACTAGAAAACAATCAACTTGATATCTTTAATTTTTCAGCTGAGGATTTGAAAACGGGGGAAATTTTAGGAAAAGAAATACTAGAAAATATAAACATAATTACAATTTGGCAAATAGAATGTCCACCATGTAAAATTGAGGCGGAAGGAATAGAGGACATATACAAAAATTATCCTGACATTAATTTTATGGGGATATGTTTTGCAGATGATTCTGATGAAGTGTTAAAAACCATGGAAGAATGGGGAATATCATATAAAAATTATAAGATGACGAATGATTTTGCTAAATCTTTGGAAGATAAAGTAACAAGAACGCCTACTATGTTTTTTGTAGACAAAGAGGGCAAGGAGTTAATATCCATGGAAGAAGGATTGGAGTTTCCAGAAGCTACACCTGAGGATGTTTCTGAGTTTTTAGAAGAAGTAATTAAAGGATTGGAAAATAAATAATAATATGCAGAAAAAATTATGGTTAGTGATTGAAATTTTATTAGGAATCGCTCTTTTAGTTTTATTGATTTGGTATGGAATTAGAAAAATTGAGGATTATAGATACATTAAATCTCAAAACGAATTCAAAAGTTCAATGAGCATTGTGGAATTAGATTCAGATTTGGATGAGGAAAATATTATTCCTATTGACGAAGTAGAAGAGAACAAGGAATTAGAACAAAAACTACAAGAAGCTGCCAAAGCCAAAGTAGAGGAGTTAAAAGCTGAGTATCCATCTATAGTTGGAATAATCGAGATTCCAAAGACAGAGATATTATATCCAATTGTTCAAGGAAATGACAATCAATTTTACCTAGATCATGACAAAGAAGGGAATTACCACGCTTTTGGAGAAGTGTTTTTAGACAGTAGAAACACCTCAAGTTTTACTGATAAGAATTCAGTGGTATACGGACATAATGTCAGATCGGCTAAAACTATTTTTAACGAGCTATTACAATATGAAAATGAGGATTTTTTTAATAATCACAAAGAAATTCGAATTTATACTCAAGAAGGACTTAAAACTTATGAGGTTATTTCAGTGTTTAAAGCTAAACCTGAAGAACCATATAGGGAAAGACTATTTAATTCCCAAGAAGAGTTCCAAATGTTTATTAATAAGTATCAAAATGAAAGTAGCATAAAAACTGAGGATAAAGAATTTGAAAATCTTCTAACTTTATCTACATGTTTTAACAATAATTATAGATTTGTGATTCAAGCTGGGGAATTGGAATAGGTATAAGAATATTTGCAAATAATAGTTAACCTAAGGTATACGAAAAGGTTAACTATTATTTTTTATTAAAATTTATGCAAAGCTTTATTTTATTCACCTTCCACTAGTCGATAACCCAAACCCCTTACTGCTTCTATAAAAAACTCGGCCTCAACTTCCAAAAGTCTTTTTCTAATTCTAGTGATATTAACATTGAGAGTATTTTCTTCTACAAATATTTCATCATCCCACAAAGAGCGAAGAAGTTCTTCTCTTGTAATTACTTTTGGATAGTTTTCAATAAATAGTG
>JAAZCH010000304.1 GCA_012513395.1 Tissierellia bacterium | reverse complement strand
TTAAATATTAGGGAGTATTATGAGTAATTTTTTAGAAGCATTTTTATTGGTTTTTGTAGCGGAGATGGGAGATAAATCCCAGCTACTTTCCCTTGCATTTGCAACGAAATTTAAACTTTCCACAGTAATAATAGGGATAGCTTTGGGGATAGGCTTGAATCACGGATTAGCTATTATAGCGGCTAGCTTTATTTCCCAGTATATAGATATGGATTATATACAGATTTTGGCAGCTGCAATTTTTATAGTTTTTGGACTATCCAATTTGAGACTAGAATACGATGAAGAAGAGGACATTAAAAAAAGCTATTTCAGTCATCTTGGTCCAGTCGTAACCATAGCCTCTACTTTTTTTGTAGGAGAATTGGGCGACAAGACCCAAATTTTGGCCATGACCATGGGAGCTATGGCGGAAAATAAGCTTATGGTATTTGTTGCTACATTTTCTTCCATGATGGTAGTTAGCATCATAGGAATATTCGTGGGAAGAATTTTGAAAAAGAGAATCCCGGAAGTTACTATGCATATAATAGCTTCAGTTTTATTTTTATTTTTTGGAATGACGTCTCTTTGGGGCGTATTTGAAACCTTCGATATTAACAGAGTCTTTTATCTAGCCATATTAATAGGTATTGTAGGATCTGTATATATAATTTACCAAGGAAACCAAAAGAGAAAAGACGAATACTTTATTGCAGAAATTACTAGAAATCTAGACAACTGTGTGGGATGTACGGAAAAAACTTGTGACTGCTCAACTAGGGAAAATATAGAAAGACTAACCCAAGGATACCTAGGAGGAGAAGTGAAATTCCTAGGCAATATGATTAATTATATAGAAGATACGAAGAAGATTTCTCCGAAAAAATACTATAATCTTTATTTGAAAATAAAAGAGGAAAAATATGACGAAAGGATAATGCTTAGATGAGACCTAGAATGATATTTTTCGATTACGGGAATACCTTAGTCTATGAAGAAGTAAAGCAAAATATAGAGTCCTTGCGAGGAGTTTATAATTCTATTTTAGACAAAGAAAAAATAAATTTCCAAGAATTTTACGACCAATTTCTTGCTAAGAAGGAAATTTATAGAAATAATCATCATCCCTTCGACAAGGAATTTAAATATACAGATTTGTTTGAAAAGCTGTTTCAGAAGTTTCAGGCTACATCTGAATTATCCTTTGAAGAAGTTTCTGAAATTTATTTTGACGATTATGCGCCAGGTTATCCTATGGAAGGGGCCTGGGAGTTATTGGACTATTTAGAAGAGGAAGATATTAAATTCGGAGTCATTAGCAATTTATCTTGGAGCTCAAATATTTTGAGAAAAAGATTGGAAAAAATTTTTGAAAGGCACATGGGACCAGTGCTCACTACTGGAGATTACATTTTTAGAAAACCCGATAAAAAAATTTTTGAAATTGCGGCAGATATTAGTGGGTATAATCCTTTAGAAATATGGTATGTGGGAGACAATCCCCTATGTGACATTTACGGTTCCAATTTAGCTGGAATGACGCCAGTGTATTTTAGAGCCAAGACTGAAAATGTATTTATGAAGGATGCAGAGATGATAAATCTGGACTTTGAACATATAGATGTGGATCATTTATTGGAATTAAAAGAGATATTGGAAAAAAGATAGAGGTGTTAGAGATGGATTATAATAAATTGATGGATTCTAGAAACAATCAAAAGGACTTTACAAATTTTTTAGGAATTAAAACTATAAAAATGTCAGAAGGCTATGCAGAAGGTGAACTGAAAATAAAACCAGAATATTACAACTCCCAAGGCATACTACATGGAGGCCTACTGTTTACTGTGGCAGATACAATTGGTGGTTCAGCAGCTAGATCCTACGGAAAACAAGTGGTAACGGTAAATGCCAATATGGAATATCTAGCAGCAGGAGAAAATGTAGAGACGCTTTACGTTTACGCAAAAACTTTGCAACACGGAAATAGAATTTCCAGATACCAAGTAGAACTCTACGACCAAACAAAAAAACTTCTAGCTACAGGAAATTTTACCTACTATAGCACCGGAAGAGAAATAAATGTATAAATAATGGCTTAAGTATTCATTTTAGAATGACAAAATACACATCATTAAGGTCGGAATATCATTCTTTTTCGAGCGTATATGGCCCGCCGGCCCGAGGGTACTCGAAAAAGAATGATATGG
>JAAZCH010000303.1 GCA_012513395.1 Tissierellia bacterium | reverse complement strand
TGAAATAGTAACGTCATATTCTCTACAAATTTCTAAAATCTCATCGTAATATTCATAAAATGGATTTTCTTCTCCTGTCATACTCATCCAAGCAAAAACTAAAGATCCTCCACGAGAAACTATATTAGTTAGACGTTTTTGATTTTTTATTTGGTCGATAGTTTTTCTAGTGATTCCACAGTGCAAAGTTACAAAATCCACTCCATCTTCTGCGTGTAATCGAACTACATCTATAAAATCTTTTGCACTTAGAGTTTTTAAATCTCTTTGGTAGTGAATAACTGAATCATAAACTGGAACTGTTCCTAACATAGCACTACATTCATCTACCAATTTCTTTCTAAAGGGCTGAGTGTTTCCATGGGAAGACAAATCCATTATAGAATGTGCTCCCATATCTACAGCGCTATTAACCTTAGCCATTTCCACATCATAATCTTTAGAGTCTTTTGAAATTCCTAGATTTACATTTATCTTAGTTTTTAGCATAGATCCTATTCCTTCTGGGTTCAAGGATTTATGTTTGATATTTGCTGGTATTACTACTTTTCCTTCTGCCATTAATGACATCAATTCCTCTACTGGCATCAATTCTTTTTTCGCTACTATTTCCATCTCTTTAGTAACTATATTTTTTCTTGCAGCTTCCATTTGAGTGCTGTAATTTCTCATACAAATCTCCTTTTATTTTAATTAATATTTATAAATCCCACATGTGATTTAAAGGTCCACTTCCTTTTCCTAAATCCAATCCATATTCTAAAGCTCCTGAAATATATTCTTTAGCTTTACTTATGGAAGTTTTTAAGTCTTCTCCTTTTGCTAAACCCGAAGCTATGGCACTAGATAGTGTACAACCAGTTCCGTGGGTGTTTGGATTGTCAATTCTTCTTCCAATAAACCAATGGAATTCTCCATTATCGTAAAGTAAGTCATTAGCGTCATTTACACTGTGTCCTCCCTTTAATAAAACAGCACAATTGAATTTATCTCCAATTATTTTTGCTGCTTTTGACATATCTTCTTCATTTGCAATTTTTATCCTAGATAGAATTTCCCCTTCTGGTATATTGGGTGTTAATAGATCTGCTAAAGGAAACAGTTCTTTTTCTAAGTATTCTATGGCTTCATCTTTTAGAAGTTTGGATCCGCTAGTTGCCACCATAACTGGATCTACAACAATATTATAAGCATCGTATTCTTTTAATTTTTGGGAAATAACTTTAATTATATCCTTTGAAGAAACCATTCCTATTTTAATTGCATCTGGATAAATATCTCGAAATATACTGTCTAATTGAGCAGCTAGAAATTCTGGAGTTACTTCCATAATATCCGTAACTCCCATGGTGTTTTGGGCTGTCAGCGCTGTAATTGCACTCATCCCATAGACACCTAAGACTGTCATAGTTTTTAAATCTGCTTGTATGCCTGCACCACCAGAGGAATCACTTCCTGCTATAGTGAGAGCAGTATTTAATGTCTTTTTCATATAGTTCATCCTACTTTATTTTTGTTCCATTCTTCAATTAACTCCCTAGCTGCTTCTTTAGGATTGTCAGCTTCCGATATTGCCGAAACTACAAAAAATCCATCTATACCAGTTTTAGCCAAATCAGGAATGTGCTCTAGTTTAACTCCTCCACCGATGACTACAGGTATGGGGCTTATTTCTCCTAATTTTTTTATTTCTTCATAGGATCTAGTTATTATCTTTCCATCATCGTCCAAACCACAATCTGGCTTGGTGGAAGTTTCATGGAGCGGCCCTGCTCCGAAATAATCTATATCTTTAACATCTGTCGTCTTAATATATTCAAAAATATCTTTTTTAGATGCAGAAAGTCCCACTACAGAATCTTC
>JAAZCH010000302.1 GCA_012513395.1 Tissierellia bacterium | reverse complement strand
CTATATTTTATTCCAAGGAGAATCTCAGAATATTTTGTCGCAGCACCCAAAAATGCAGCAATCTACATCCAAAATACGGCACCTGGTCCGCCAGAAGCTATGGAAGTTGCTACTCCTACGATATTTCCATTTCCTACACAACTGGATAAAGCCATATATAAAGCTTGTAAGGGGGATATTGTACCTGCTGCTTTATCGCTAGAATCTTTACGAATTAGCTGTTTTATTGCAAAGGGAAGTTTTCTTATTTGTATGAACTTTGTTATTATCGTAAAGTAAGCTCCCATTCCTAAGAATATAAAAATCAAAAAATTATCCCATAGAATGAAGTTTATCAATCTCAATATATTTAACATAATCTAAATCCCTTTATTAAAAAAGTATTTCTACTAAAGATGAATATTTTTTAAAAGTCTCATCTTTTATTTTAGAATCGGTAATTATTGTAGATATTTCATCAAAGGACGCTATCTTATAATTGGAAACTTGGTTAAATTTGCTGCTATCTGCAATAATTATTTTATTTACAGAATTTTTTAACATTAATTTTTGGATTTCACCCAAGTCTGGATTATAATCGGTTATTCCAAAATCTTCAGAAATTCCCGAAGTACTTATCAGTGCGTAGTCTGCGTGAAAAGAATTTAATGCCATCAATACATTAGTTCCATAAGTAGATTTTTCTTTTGAATCTACTTTTCCTCCTAGAAGAATCAACTCAATATTTGTAGACTCAGATAACTCCAGTGCGATTAATATGGAGTTAGTTACTATTGTTGCTTTCTTACTTCCGTTTTTATAAAGTTTGGATATTTCTAGATTTGTGGTGGACGAGTCCATGAAAATCATAGAATTGTTTGGAAGATGATGATAGGCAAAGGATGAAACTTCCTTTTTTTCTGCTAAATATTCATCTTTTCTAATTTGAAAATCTGCTATATCCATAACTGGTGCGGCTTGTATAGCGCCCCCATGAACTCTTTTTAACTTACTTTGCTTTTCTAAAAACTCTAAATCTCTTCTAATTGTTTCAATGGAAACGTCGAATTCTTTTGCTAATTCTTGAACTTTAGTTAGTCCGTGCTCTTCGAGTTTAGCAAGTATCATATTATATCTCTCTTGTGCTAGCATATATGCATTCCTACTTTCTACTAGATTTATAAAAGTATAATAGCATAAACTCGGTTAAAACACAACATAAATACAATATAAAACATAAATTTACAAATAAATCCAAAATAAGTATTGACAAACTCCACAAATATCCATACAATATTGACAATAAACCATAATTGGTAAAATTTGGAGGCTAATATGAATACAGCAGTAGATGTAGGAAAGCAGTTAAGAGTGAGAAGTAGTAAATGGTTTACCTTAATCATTTTGATACTTGGTGGAGGGAGCATTTTTAAATTATCTTCTTTAAAAGATGCATTTTATGTCCCGATGCAAACTTATATGGGCTTGAGTAATACTCAAATAGGTATTGGATTATCAGCGTATGCAATGATTCAAACTATCGGACTTTTTTTCTCAGTGTATATTTCTGATAGATTTTCTAAGAAGAAACTAATTCCAGTTTCATTAATATGTGTGGGGCTATTAGGATTTTTATTTTCTAGATTGCCTGGGTATAGTGGTTATTTATTATGGGATCCTTGGCATTTTTTGGAGAAGTAGTTTACTGGCCAGTATTATTAAAAACAGTAAGATTATTAGGTAGTGAAGATGAACAAGGTAGGATGTTTGGATTTCTAGAAGCAGGTCGAGGTGTAGTAGATACAATAGTAGCTTTTAGTGCTCTTTTCGTTTTTTCTAAACTGGGAGCAGATGCAAAAGGGCTTAGTGCTGCAATTATTTTTTACTCGATTGTAGTAATTGTTGTTGGAATTATAACGTATTTTTCTTTGGAAGATGATGCAATAAGAGATGTAGACGATGAGGGAAATGTGGTAGGAAAAAATCAAGCGACTTGGCTTGGTGTAAAGAAAGCTATCAAAATGAAAGAGATTTGGGTGGCAGCACTATTAATTTTCTTCATATATTCAGTATATTGTGGCTTGACATATTTTATTCCTTTCCTAAAAGACATTTATCATTTGCCAGTAACTTTGGTAGGTGCATACGGCATCATTAATCAATACGGTTTGAAGATGGTTGGAGGACCTTTGGGTGGATTTTTATCAGATAAAGTTTTTAAATCTTCCATAAAATACTTAAGATTTGCTGGTTTATTTGCAGCGATAGCAATGACGGGAATTCTATTTTTACCTCATGAATCTATGAATGTTTACATGGGGATGTGTATCACGCTAACTTTTGGAGCTATAATATTTACGATGAGAGCAGTATTCTTTGCACCTATAGACGAAATAAAAGTGCCTAGAGAAATAAGCGGGGCAGCAATGAGCATAGCATCATTAATAGGTTATGCACCATCTCTATTTGCCTTCGTGCTATATGGAAGTTTGTTGGATAGATATCCAGGAATGCAAGGATTCAGATATGTATTTATGATTATGATATTTTTTGCAATATTAGTATTCGTTACTGGCGCCATACTTCAACGTATGGTAGATAAACAAAATTCAACAGCAGAATTACAATAATAAAAAAGCAGTTCACGTCAACATTTCGTGAACTGCTTTTTTAGATAAATTATCTAATTCTAAGTTGGTGATAAACTTTTTTTCCTTTTCTCATTAACAGTTTTCCATCTTTGAAGTCGTCTATCTTAACCACATGATTAAAATCACTTACTTGTTCTTCTTCTATATATATGCCTCCGTTTTGGATAAGTCTTCTTCCTTCTCCATTGGACTTTACAAAGTCAATTTCTCGAATGACATCAATAATTCCTTTTCCTTCTTCAAAATCACTTGATTCAAACTCTGTATATGGAATGTTTTCGCTGTCCTTAGCTCCTAAAAATAAGGATCTGGAAGTTTCCATAGCTTCAGTTGCATCTGATTCGCCATGGCAAAGTTTTACAACTTCATAGGCTAAAATTTCTTTAGCTTTATTCAGCTCTTCGCCCTCAATTTTTGTCAACTCTTCAATTTCTTCGAGAGGAAGGAATGTTAAAAGTTTTAAAAATGGCTTTACGTCTGCGTCAGCTACGTTTCTTAGATATTGGAACATCTCGTATGGAGAAGTTTTTTCCTTATCCAACCATATAGCACCTTTTGCGGTTTTACCCATTTTTTCTCCAGCTGCAGTGGTTAAAAGTTTAAAAGTCATGGCATACGCAGGTTTTTGTTCTTTTCTACGAATTAAATCCATTCCACCTATAATATTAGACCATTGGTCAGAACCACCCATTTGCATTATGGCATCATATTTTTTATTTAAAACTAGGAAGTCATAGGATTGTAGAAGGATATAAGAAAACTCAAAAAACGTCAGCCCTTCTTCCATTCTGTTTTTATATGCATCCAAAGTGAGCATTCTATTTACAGAAAAATGAACTCCTACTTCTCTCATAAAATCTAAGAAATTGAGATCTAATAACCAATTGGCATTGTTATCTATTAAAGATTTGCCACCATCAATATCTAAAAAATTCTTCATTTGGATTTCAAATTTTTTAGCGTTAGAGTCGATTTGCTCCTTAGTAAGCAATTGTCTCATATCCGTTCTACCTGATGGGTCTCCTACCATTGTAGTTCCAGCACCTAATAAAGCGATAGGTCTATGACCATGTCTTTCCATATGCATCATAGTCATCAGTTGTAAAAAATGTCCTAATGTCAAACTATCTGCAGTAGCATCAAAACCTATATAATAAGTTATCTTTTCTTTGCCTAATAATTCCCTAACTTCGTCTTCATGACTTACGGCATCTATATAGCCTCTTTCTTTTAAAACATCAAATACATTTGCAGTCATAACAGCCTCCTTAATTTTTCCAACAAAAAAAGCTACGTATAAAGGGACGTATTTAACGTGGTACCACCCTTTTTCGCATAGCCTCAAACACCTATAACAGGTGAAAGTAATCAGACTCCTGACTTGTAATTCCCGTATGTCGGTACTGTAGCCATTCATAGTCTCATATTCAATAAATGTATTATACAAACTAGCTTGACAGCTGTCAAGGATGGGTCGTAAAAAATATTTTATATTGTTGTTAAATTCAACTCCCTTTGATATTATTGAATAATATCATAGGAGGAATTATGAAGTTTAAGATATATATTTCAATTTTTATTATAGCACTTTTTGCAAGTGTAATTTATGGTGTAAAACTACTTTATCCTCTTTTAGTTGGATTAATAATATTTTCATATGATGCATGGGAGAAGGGTTTTTCCCCTAGAGAAATATTTAAAATGATGGTAGATGGGATTTCAATTGTACAAAAAGTAATAATTATCTTTCTATTAATAGGAGTTATAACTGCAGCATGGAGACTTAGTGGAACCATACCTTATTTAGTATATCACGGTGCCAGTTTGATTAATCCTAATTTATTTTATCTATATACATTCTTACTTAATTTAGGTATGTCCATGTTATTAGGGAGTGTAAATGGAACTGCTACTACTATGGGAATAGTTCTAATCAGTCTAGCTAGAGCCAATGGATCTAGTTTAGTTATTACGACAGGTGCGATTTTATCTGGTGCTATGTTCGGAGACAGATTGAGTCCTGTCTCATCATCAATAAATCTTGTAGCTGAAATTACTGAGACGGATGTAATAAAAAATCGAAAGCCCATGACTCACTCTGTAATTATTCCTACTATTATAACCATGATAATATATCTTCTAATATCTTTATCTAGTGGAGGGAAAACTACAGATGTCGAATTATTAGAAGGGATAAGAAGCAATACGAATCTCAATGTCATATCTGTACTGCCGGCATTGGTTGTGATAATCTTATCTTTATTTAAAATGGGAACTAGAAAATTACTTATTATTAGCAGCATATTCAGTATAATTATAGGATATACTTATCAAAATTATAAAGTTGATGAAATAGTACGGGGATTAATCTTTGGCGTAGAAGTGGAAAATCTTTCGTTAAGTCTATCTCGAATAATTAACGGTGGCGGAATTAAATCCATGTTCCATACCTCGTTAAATGTTGGAATTTCTGCCATGTATTTTGGGATTTTTCAAAAAACGGAATTTTTAAAACCAGTGGAGAATATTATAGATAGGTTAGAAAATAAAATTGGATTCTATTGGACTTATGTCTTAGTAGCATTGGTCTTTAGCATTTTATTTGGAACCCAATCCATTGTGGTGATATTGATAGCTGGAATTTATAAGGAAAGAGTAAGTAGCAACGAACTATTAATGTTAGATCTTGAGAATGTTTCTATACTATTACCGGCTTTAATTCCTTGGAATATGGCAGCTAATTTAGCCCTTACAGTGTACCAAGTTAGCTATTTTTCAGTATTGTTCAACTTCTTCTGTATGGTAGTACCAATTTATTATTATTTTTATCGAAAAAAATTTAAAATAAAGCTTGACAAAGTTATATGAGTTTTGTTAATATATAAAAGCTGTCCCAAACGGGAGGACATGGATGTAAAATTCTTTTTAAGAATATATTAAGAAAATGTCTTGACAAGTTTAAAATAGTTTGATAGAATAATCAAGCTAATCCATTTAAACAGGATAGCAATTGAACCAATGAAATTGAATATAGTGTGAGAACGAATTAATAAAAAACACACAAGCAAATACGGAAAACTAAGTCAGTTTAAGTAATGAGCTTTTGGAAAAACTTTAAATTTT
>JAAZCH010000301.1 GCA_012513395.1 Tissierellia bacterium | reverse complement strand
GTAAAATAAATAATCCTCATATTCTTTCCACCCATGACGAAGAGATTATTGACCAAGAGGACAAAAGGAATATCATCGCCCACGTCGTAGTAGATGGAAATGTGGTCAAAACCAACGAAGACGAACTAGAAGAAATTTCTATGATAGAAAATATGCTAAAAAAGGAATTCGGCAATTGTGAATATCATATCGTAATCGACAGAGATTATAATAAAGTGTAGATAATAGTTTAAAGATTATAAATAATAGAGGCCTGCGGCTTAGCTTACCAATTGAATTTGTTAAATTTTGCCGCAGGCTTTTTTAAATCTTCAATCTATTATTTATAATCTAACATTTTTTGTTTAGTGATTTAAATCACTGCTATTTACTCGGGATTAAACTATACTAGATTTAAGAATATAATCTACATAAAATTTAATGGAGGAGACAGAGATGAAAGAAAAATTATTTGAACGAGAAGATATGAAACTGGCTTGGGATGGGTTTAATCCTGGGAAATGGTCTGAAGGAATAGATGTTAGAGATTTTATCCAGAAGAATTACATTCCTTACGAGGGCGACGAGGAATTTTTGGTGGATTCCAGCGACAATACTAAATCCCTTTGGGAAAAAACTAGCAACTTAATTCAAGATGAAATAAAAAACAAAACTATAAACGTAGACCTTGAAACATTTAGCGGAATAGACAATTTCAAACCGGGATATATAGCAAAAGACGAGGAATTAATCGTAGGACTTCAAAGTGATGAACCTCTAAAGAGAATTATGAATCCATACGGCGGATTTAGAATGGTTAAGACAGCTCTTGACGCATACGGACTTAAAATGGATCCTGCTATGGAAGCAGACTTTTTGGAATACAGAAAATCTCACAACGACGGCGTGTTCGACGCATACACAAAAGAGATGAGAGCGGTTAGATCTGTAGGATTACTTACTGGATTACCTGATGCTTACGGCAGAGGCAGAATTATCGGCGACTATAGAAGAGTAGCACTTTACGGAGTGGATTTTCTAAAACAAATGAGAATTTTGGACAAGGAAAATGCAACTGGCAACGCTACTGAAGAAACTATCAGAGCCCGTGAAGAATTTTCTGAACAAATAAGAGCCTTTGACGAAATGAAATCCATGGCAGCTAAATACGGATACGACATCGGTAGACCTGCAAGAAATGCACAAGAAGCAGTTCAGTGGCTATACTTTGGATATCTTGCAGCGGTAAAAGAAAACAACGGTGCAGCTATGTCCATCGGTAGAAATACGGCGTTTCTAGATGTTTACATCGAAAGGGATATGAAGCTAGGTCTTATCGATGAAGTGAGAGCGCAAGAACTTATCGACCAATTGGTAATTAAACTAAGACTAGTTAGACATTTGAGAACTCCAGAATACGATGAGCTCTTTGCAGGAGATCCTACTTGGGTAACTGAATCTATTGGCGGAATGGGAGAAGATGGAAGAACTCTTGTAACCAAAACTGCATTTAGATTTTTACACACGTTGATTACTTTGGACACATCACCTGAACCTAATATGACTGTACTTTGGTCAGATAATCTTCCTAGAGAATTCAAAGAGTTTTGTGCTGACATGAGCATAAAAACTGCATCTATCCAATACGAAAATGACGATGTAATGCGTCCTATCTACGGAGACGACTATGCCATAGCTTGCTGCGTATCTGCTATGAGACTAGGAAAAGAAATGCAATACTTTGGAGCTAGAGCGAACTTAGCGAAAGCATTACTTTATTCAATCAACGGTGGGGTTGACGAGATAGTAATGGATAAAAAATCTGGAAAACCTATGGAAGTAATTTCTGGCATTGAAAAAATGAATGACGAAGTATTAGATTACGATAAAGTATTAGCTTCTTACAAAGAAGTTATGGACAAGCTTGCAAATATTTACGTAAACACAATGAACACGATTCACTATATGCACGATAAATATTCCTACGAAGCTGGACAAATGGCATTACACGATCCATACGTCCACAGATGGATAGCTTTTGGAATCGCTGGAATTTCCATAGTAGCAGACTCTCTATCTGCTATTAAATACGCAAAAGTAAAACCTATCAGAGATGAAAACGGACTTACAGTTGATTTTGAAACTGAAGGAGATTTCCCTAAATTTGGAAACGATGACGACAGAGTGGATAGCATTGCAGTAGAAGTAAGCGAGTACTTTATAAATGCATTGAGACAAACTCCTGCATATAGAAATTCTGAACACACATTGTCACTTTTAACAATAACTTCCAACGTAACTTACGGAAAGAAAACTGGAACTACTCCAGATGGTAGAAAAAAGGGAGAGCCTTTTGCGCCGGGAGCGAATCCTATGAACGGAGCTGACAAAACTGGAGCGCTTGCATCTCTTAACTCAGTTGCAAAACTTCCTTTCAAAAATGTAAACCAAGATGGAATTTCCAATACTTTTTCTATAATTCCTTCTACATTGGGTAAAAATGAAGAAGAGAGAATTACGAACTTGACGAATATAATGAATGGCTATTTCAATCAAGATGCCTTCCACATAAATGTCAACGTAATG
>JAAZCH010000300.1 GCA_012513395.1 Tissierellia bacterium | reverse complement strand
GACTTGTCAGTTAAGTGGAGCTATTAGTGATATCGAGTTAGAGATAATTGAAAAAACACCATTAAAAGTTAGGTGGAGCCACAACTGAATCTAGTGGAGCCATGCTGCGTATTGCTGGAGCCATTACTGAGAAATAATCACCACATCATTGACAGTAATTCTATCAACTCACAAGCCCTAAAGTAACTCTAACCACTCAACCTTACATTCTGCCATTCTTGGATAAGTTCCCACAAAATAAAAAACCGTGATTATCCTTCTGGCATGAAACCAGATCTCAAATCACGGAAAGTGCTTATTTACTCACATTTCTACACTTTTACTTCTCTACTCTTGATAGCAATACTACCGTCTCCACATGTTTTGAGATGAGGGGATAGCTGTCAAGAATTAGGGACATGAATATAATTCTCTTTGAGGGAACATATCCACTGTAGGCTTACGTATGTGGGAACATATCTTTTATTGGCTTTTTTCTGTAGTCCTATTTTTAATGATATGGATTAGAAAGCCATTTTTTAGTGCCCTTTGTTTTTCTCTCTTCCTCAATTAGTTTATATGTGAGTTTATCTATGGCAGGAAAATTCATATTCTCCTTAAATCCTTTATCTCCATCAAGCCAGATACAGTTCATTAATCTATCAAAGGTAGCCTCACAAGTTCTTCTTGGACACTTTGCTAATGTAGAATCAAAAAAACTGGTATGATATGAATAATGGTGGGTATGAATAAATTTGCTCCATGAATCAATTACCTCTTCTTCATCCCTTATATCTATTAGTTCTATTTCTTCTAGCTTTCTATCATCAATTGATCCCCACGCTTTTTTCATCATTGCTACAGCTTCTACATCACTTTTAGGAGCGCTATATCCAAATATAGTAACCATATATGCTTGTTCTAAAGCATTGCTCAATGTTTTCCACGATTTATTAATTGCAATATCGCTACTGTAGTCTTTATCTTTTATTGGATATAGTAATTTCATAGGACTAAGAGGTTTGCCGCAATTGCATACCATCCCCACATTTCCCATGATATTATCTTCTTCGCAAAATCCTACAGCTACGTTGCCATGTAAAAAAGCTACCTGAGAGATATTATCTGTGTATCTCATTGCTCTTCCAATTGCCTGCACTAGAAATGGGTCCCAATTAAATGTTGCTATCAAATCTTTTGAAGTTAGACTCATTACAAGAAAATCATATATAGTTGGGCTGTCCGGTAGTTGGTATTTGCTCATATAATCCCAGATTATATTTTCCAACTCTTCTTTTACTTTTTTACATTCCAGTTCATTTTTACTACGTTCATCAAGTTCCATATATATATCTTCAAGATTCTCTGATGAGGTGTTGATGCTAACCGAAGATATTATGTTTGATAAACCAAGTTTATTAATAAAACCGTTCATTGCTGAAATCTTCTTTCCATATTTAGCTAAAGCTTTGTGAAGTTCTTCAATGGCTAATTTAGTTTCAACTAATTTCTCCACATCAACTCTTTCATCTGCAATACTGTCTTGAAAACTTCCGTCTTGGTCGTATTGAGAAAAAAAGAGCAACCTGTTTTGTCTATCAAGTCGCTCTAAGTATCTTTATCTATTTGTATGTTGCCAGTAGGCTAAATAAACTTCCTTACTTACTATTGCCTTTTCACCATTAACAAAAATAAAATATTCTTTTTTTACCAGATGGTTTGTCAAATTAAGTGCAACACTTCGTGTTGAAATACCTCTATTGGCGTATTCCAATTGAGGCACTTTCTTGGTCGTCCATTGATTTTAAGGAGGGCATCAACGAGTTCATCTTCCGTGATTTCTGCCAAGTCGGTCTTTTTCGGGAAGAACTCACGTAGTAATCCGTTACTATTTTCGTTGGTCCCTCGTTGCCAAGCACTATAGGGATCAGCAAAGTATATAGGAATGCCAAAGGCATCTTTGATTTCCTCATGACATGCAAATTCCTTACCACGATCCGAAGTTAGTGTTTTAAGAGCTACTCCCATATATCTCCATAGTTTCTCTATGCTTTTCTTCATGGAGGTCGCTGTTCGATCCGGCATTTTAAAAGCTAAAAATAGACGACTTCTTCTTTCCGCAAAGGTAGCTAGGCAGCCCTTACTCTCACCTCTAGAGGATACCATGGTATCGGCCTCCCAGTGGCCAATGGTTGTCCTTTTCCTAACCTCTTTCGGCCGTTGGTGAATGGAGGTGCCTAGGCGAAATTTTCCTCGCGTTTCTACTGGCTTTCTTCGTTTTCCCTTTTGACGCAATACCTCAAGACCTACGGGAAGCATGCCAGAATAAATCCATCGATAGATTGTTATAAAACATAACTTGCCAGAGAGTAGGCGACCGACAATTTGTTCAGGCGACCACGTATCCTGAAGTTTTTGCTTGATGAGATTTAGCAGTTTTGGAGTGGTTTTACTCTTACGGCCAACTAGTTTTCTAGTCTGTAGGTAGTTCTCATGTGCTGCTTCTG
This sequence comes from Tissierellia bacterium, assembly GCA_012513395.1. The sequence continues at coordinate 4,648 of JAAZCH010000300.1, read as the reverse complement.
CTTCATAGGACTGCCCTTTGAATCGGCGTAGTTCTCGACTAATGGTGGATGGGCTTCTAGACAGTTCTCTTGCAATCGAGCGAATGCTGAGACCTTGTTTATGTAAAGTATCTAGTCGTCCACGTTCAAATGGTGTAAGATGGCAATAGCTCATTAGGAAACCTCCGTGAATAGTTTTATGGTGAATCTATTTTACACGAAGTTTCCTGATGAGTTTTAACTTTTTAGGCTGTTGCACTTAATATTACAATCCAGCACCATTTAAAAATCCTCCTTAAATTTCTTTTTTGTTTTGAAATTCAAAGAGGATTGGTGGCTTTCTTGCTCTATTCTTTTGTCTTCACCTTATTTTTAGGCATAAAAAAAGCCACGATTTTACTCGTGGCATTGCCTTACATATTTAAGGCGATATTCGCCTTATGATATAAGATTACTTCAGATGAATTCCCATAACAGTAGCAGGTCAGTTCCTATTTAGTTCAATTCTGATTTCATTTAAGTCCTATCAAAGTCTCAATTAAATATCACAACTTTCTGATAATTCAGCAACCATTGGCACTGTCTGAATTGTCTGTAGAGCTTGAATTATCTCTGGTAGTGCATAACCAAAAAGCATATTTCCAGAAGCTTCAACTGCTCTATTTAAGTATCTAAAATAAGTTGATCTACTCATGTTTAATTGACAGACTAGTTATTCACAAGTTTTGACTTTATCTTCAAAATATCTTAGCCTTAATATTTCTTTTAAATTTAATAAACCAATCCATCTCAAACTGTTTATATCTTTCATATCCCTCTTCTATACTAACAAAATCAAATCCTTTGTCTTTAGCATATTTTATTATAGAAGAATAATATTCTTCTGAAAATTTTCCAGTTTGGTCAATATGGCTTGTTACAATAATCCATGATGAATTATTGGCAGCCCTGTCTAGTTGTGAATAAATCTCATCTAAAGGTATATTTTCTAAGCTAGAGTAATCATCAGTGTAAATCCTATTAATTGCGTATCGATCAAAAGGTTTTGTGACAGGACCTGAATTTGACTTGTAAGCAAATGCATAATCAAAATTTATTGGTGATTTATTAGCTACCTCACCTCCTATATCTCCAAAAGGATATACATGTATATTAGATAAAAAACCATGTTCTTCTGCAAATTCTATGCTCTTCCTGTAATCCTCCTCCAATTCTACTGAGGACATTTGCCCTGGCTTCAAATCTAAGCTATGAAGGTAACCATGATTTAATATCTCTATTCCATTTGCTTGCATTTCTTTAGCTTGTTGAATATTATAATACCTTGGATTATTTTCGTGATCTCGTCCCGCTATTATTGCTGAGGCCATAGGAATTTCGTATTTTAATGCAAGAGGATACATCTTTGTGTAAAAAGAATAATATCCATCATCGTCTATCCAAGAAATCATCGGTGGATTGTTCTTTTCATAATCTTTAATTTTCTTTGTAAATCTATACTTATGAATAAAATTAAAAGCTACTACAAATATTATTATCAATAATACACCAATAAATATTCGCTTAATATACTGTCTTCTTTTGCTCATTCTACACTCCAAATACTAAATATTATATTGTTATATATTTATATAAGCTAATCCCACAACTTGGCAGGATATACACTCTCTTTTATCATCTTTCTAAATTCTTGTCTAGCTGCTTCAGTATCTTCTTTATAAGTAATCCCGATCCACTTATTATTTGTAGGCAATATCTTAATTTCCGCCTTATCATTTGTAAGCAGTTCATCCATCATAGTAGGAAGTACATATTCACAAGTTGATAAATTATCTTTGTTAGCTTCCAAAAACCTTTCAAAGGCTCTCTCTACATAATCCATAATACTTGGATAAGCCGCCCAAGTATTCATGGAAACTATTGACTCCAAGTTAAATATATTCTCAGATAGGTCTAGGTCACTTACCAATTTCCATTTTATATCATTATCCCCTTGGTTTCAATAAAGTCAAGTCCGATTTTGTGTGTAAATAGACATTGGTACATTAAGCAGCATCTGAGTTGAATGTATCATGGTAAGGATAGATATCGGCGGCCCGTCTGCCAATCTTCATGTATGTCCATTAGGACTGCTCCAATCAAACGATGCAACGAATCCTCGTTTGGGAAGATTCGGATCACTCGCTCTCTTCTGCGAATCTCCTCATTGACCCTTTCGATAGCATTGGAAGTACGTAGTCTTCTACGGATATTAATGGGGAGGCGCAGAATTTGGGTGATATCATCAAAGGCTTCTTCCAATAGGATGCAGGCTCTCGGAGCGGAGTTCTCGTATTCGGTTAATATGCGATCTCGCACCATACAAGCTGCCTCATAGTCAATGGATTCATATAGGGACTTTAGCAGCGCTTGCAAGGTAGGCTGATGCCTCTTAGGGCACATGTCTAACATATTCCGAGAAAAGTGAGTTTGACACCTTTGCCAGGATGCACCTTGAAAGTGCTTTCCGATGGCACGTACTAGCCCTTTGTGGGCATCAGATACGACTAGATCAACACCTTTTAGCCCCCGCTCTTTCATCGATGAGAAGAACGATCCCCACGACCCTTCTGACTCTGTGTCCGATGCCATGAAGCCTAGAATCTCGCGAAATCCGTCCTCATTCACTCCAATGGCCAGCAGCAATCCCTTGGAGCGCACAGCTCCGGCCTCCCGTACTTTGGTATAGATGGCGTCGACAATCAGGTAAGGGTATGCCATCTGCAAAGGACGGTTGCGAAATGCGCTAACCACAGGATCAAGCTTTTCGCACAATGAGGATACCGTAGACTTAGAGAAAGTAGTCCCGCAAAGTTCTTCCGTGATGGTTGCAACCTTTCGGGTAGATACGCCATTAATTACCATCTCCATCATGGCCAGCACTAGCGCCTGTTCATTGCGCTGGTATCGGGTAAAGAGCTCCGTACTAAAGTTTCCGTTCCTTAGGCGGGGAATCGTAAGCGTAAGTGTCCCAATACGTGTTTTAAGGGTGCGATCCCTATAGCCGTTACGATAAGCTTGACGTTCTTGAGTGCGTTCATATAAACCAGCTCCTGTCTGCTCGATAGCTTGGTGTTCTAGGACCTGATTTAAAATGCACTCCATGAGCTTTGCATAGGCTTTCTCTTTACCATCAAGAGAAAATAAGTTTTTTAAAAGATCCGTGTCCAGTGTAATATTGAGTTGAGCCATTAAACAAATCCTCCCGGTAGTTTTTGTGCCAACTTAATTATACCGGGGGCCAGTTTTTGGCTCTTCCTTTTTACACCACTATACGGACTTAATCTTCAATAATATTTTTCAAAAGACCTTTTTCACTAGCTATACATATGCCTCTTGTTACTTTTCCATTTTCACTAAGAGTATTTCTAAGCTTATAACCACACATTGCCAAGCTATATTTGTCCGCTTGACTTCTGTCTTTGCTATCACCGTTCGGAATGGCCGCACAACTAGTACCAGCTCCTAAGATAACAACATGTGGTCTATTCTTCATATAGAATTCATATGCTTCATACTCATTTCCCATTTATTCTACTCCGATCACTGTTTTCTATTAATGTGTTTTTCATCTACCATATTCCAAAACGGCTTTGCTATAAAAGCACTTCCACAATTCACGTATAAATACATAATTGTCATGCTATTTGGATTTATTAACTTCTGTTACCTCAATTCTAATTTTCTCAACTAACATTCCAATATTAGCTCTATAATTTTCAAGACGTTCCTCTAATGTCTCAATTTCTGATCTAGTAACAGCTTTTCGCCCATAAAATATCGTAGCAATTTCCCATTCTAATTCGCCAATCTTTTTATGAAGAAAGTCAAATTCTTCTTTGTATAATTTTAATTCAGGTGTAAGATCTTTTTTCATAGTATCTACCTTTCTTTCAATATGAGTTTCGTCTGATCAAATATATCCAAATCAGTAGATGGAAATATTCCAATTTGTTTTTCTGGTTGTTAGGTTTGAGAATAGTCAAAAGTCATTTGTTCTGATGATATAATAAAATGGTGTTTCTTGATTTTATTGCTTGGCAGGAGTTTTTTATGTAGTCTTTATAAGATTTAGGCAAGAGCGGAAACAAATCAGCTAAACGTATAACATAAAAACTCTCATCTACAAAAGAGCCTAAGAGTTTAAACTGTAAGCAAAATTTTTCAAAGGAACCAATTGAATCTATCCATTTATTTGAATCACAGAATGCAGAATGCAAGGAGAATGAATATGCAAGATGATTTAACAAAAAAAGACTTAAATGAGATTAGAGAGAAAAAGACAATTGAAGACAAAATTCGTGAATTAGCTAAAATAGAGATGGGAAAATTAGCTGAAAAAGTGAATGATAGAGTAACAGAAATGGAACTTGATAATGATGATCATTATTTAATTTATGGTGTTTTAGGGGTAGATAAAGCTGAAGGTAAAATGATTGATGTATACCAAAATAAAGGTCGATTTCTATATAAATATGCAGGAGCATTTGCTGAAGAAGCAGCTAAGCTATGTTTCGTTGAAAAGTTTGGAGAAGAAAAAGCCAAGACAGTAAAAATAGATAATCCTATTCCTAATTCTAGCCCAAAGAAATTTGAAATTGATTGTTTAATCAACGAACAAGAAGCATAT
>JAAZCH010000299.1 GCA_012513395.1 Tissierellia bacterium | reverse complement strand
CAAGACTATAATGATCATCCCTGCTATCATGGAATAAAGTCCAATATTTGCAAAAGGTAAATTCAAAAGTCCAGCAACTACCCAATATATTGCACCAATAAGTACCATATACCAGCTAAATACATCAAAGAAAGCATCAATAGTTTTACCTTTAGAAATAAGCATATATCCACTTAAAGCAAGTCCAAGGAACATGTGGAACCCACCTAGTACTAAAGATATAATCAGAACTGTCATATAATCTGATGCTGGATCTATTAATACTGGTAAAGGAATAATTCCTCCAAAGAATGAGCCGTATATGACTCCCCAAAGTATCCCTGCATATCCTAAATAGTGGAAAAATTTAATATTTTGCCGCATACTATCAGATAAGTTGAACCTAAGTACAATCCATGTCCCTATCACTAACATTAGACCAAATCCAATATCCGCAATCATCATTCCAAAGAACAGCCAATAAAATGGAGCTAGAAAAACTGTAGGGTCGATTCCACCGTACTTAGGCATTGCATACATTTCTGTTAAGGGTTCGAAGGCACTAATAATTTTATTATTTTCTAAAACAATAGGCACTTCATCGTCGCCTTCCTTTGCAGGTTCCAATTCAATATAATACTCATTTGGAAATTTCTTATCCAATTCATTTTGAAATTTTTGAATTTCTGAAGACTTAATATACCCATCTATAAAGTTTACTCTTTTAGTTGAGAGAACTCTATTAGAAGTCTCATATCTTCTAATCATTTGATTGAGATATTCATATCGTAGCTTTAACTTGTCCAAATCATCTACATTTTTTTTGAGATCTTCTTTTATAATTTTAATGTCATCTTTAAATTCTTTAATTGCATTTTCTTTATACTTGATCTCCTGTGCTGGGGGATTTTCAGTATTAATTTCTGATGCAAAAAAAGAATAGCGTCTTAATATTTCTTCTAGCTCTAACTCTTCATCTTTTGTAGTTATAGCTAAAATGTATGAGTTCCCCTCGTAGTCATCAACCTTTTCAACTTGAGTATATTCAAGTTTTCTAATTTCATCCCTAAATGAATCAAATTGTAATGAGATAATATATCCAGTTATAAAACGAAGATTCTTCGTGTCTTTTAAATCATTAAAACTAAGTTTTAAATTTTTCCAAGGTCTCAATTCTTCTATCTCATGACGAATATTGTTAATTTCAGATTCTTCGCTTTCAAGTTTTGTTTGTAATTGTTCGATATTTTTCAATATCTCCGAAACATTCAGCTTTGATCCTTCTTCCATTAATTCTTCATAAGTGTAGTTCATATTTCCTTGTTTTAAAGAATCTATAGCTCCTACTTTCTCTTTATATCTGGAAAGTAATTTAATCGCAGATTCCAATTCATTTATCTCATCTTTAATGTCGATAATTTCTTTTGGTTCGCTTAGATATTCCAAGCCCAAATCTAAAAGCTCGCTATCTTCAGATAAATTCCTAATATGGACATCACCATATTCTTGTAGAAATTCTAGCATCTCGTTGGTAAGACTTTTCATAGAGTAGAGTTTGAAATGATGCATATTTGCTATTGCCATATCAAATCACTATCCTTTCTAATACCAATTCAACTGCCCTGCCTAATTCTTCGTCAGTAAGATTTTTCATACGTTCAAATTCCAATTCGCCCTTTTTTAATAGCTCATCTGAAAGTTGTTCAGCTTCTTTAGTTTTGTTTTCTATAATTTCTTTAGCTGTTTGGTTAGCCCTATCAATAATTTCTTGAGCTTGGGTTTCTCCTTCGGATTGGGCGCGTCTTATCGATTCAGACGCAGCGTTTTTTGCCTCTTGAACTTTCAATTCCAAATCTTCTTCCAATTTTCTTATTTCTTGTATAGAATCTATTATCAATGCCTCACCTCCATACTAGTTGTAATATTAACTATCTACCCGATAAAATATATAAATACTCTTACAATTTCATCTATAGAATTTGTAACATCTTACCAATCCCTTCAGTCAACGACTCTCTCGTTAGTCCACCAAAACCTAAAATAAATTTGGAATGAGATGGTTCGCCTCCACTGTAATATTCCGAAAGTGGTGAAATAGAAATTCCAGATTTTAGAAATTCCTTCTTTAATTCACTATCAGTTTTTTTAGTATCAAATTCTACTACTATGTGGATTCCTGCATCTGCCCCAGAAATATTTAACACTTTTGGATCTTTTTCCAATAATTTTATTGCTACTTCTCGATTTTTTTTGTATATTCTCCTCATTCGATTGAGATGTCTTTCAAAATGCCCATTAATTAAAAATTCTGCCATTACCATCTGTTCAATAACTGGTACTGAACATATAAAAAAAGGCGCATCTTCAGATAAACTTTCCATAAGACTTTCTGGCAAAATCATATAACTTATCCTAAGAGATGGAGCTACAGATTTTGAAAAACTTCCCATATAAATTACCTTGTCCGAAGTGTCTAAACTCTTTAACGGATCAAGAGGTTTCCCTACATATCTAAACTCACTATCATAGTCATCCTCAATTACATAATTTTTTGAACTCATATTAGCCCAATGCAAAACTTGTAATCTTCTGCTTATTGGCATAATTGTTCCAGTAGGAAATTGGTGGGAAGGAGTAATAGTTAAGATACTTACACTACTTTTTTCTAAAGCATCTAAATCTATTCCCTCAGGTCCTATTTCAATGGGAACTACACCAAAGCCCCTAGACTTAATCATTGACGGTAATACGTCATAACCAGGGTTTTCAATTCCAAAAATATTTTCTTGAGGAAAAATATAAAATAAAATTTGAAATAAATATTCCATTCCTGAACTAATTACTATATTTTTAGGATTTGTAATCAGCCCTCGAGACTCCATCAAGTATTTTGAAATTGCAATTTTAAACTCCAGCTTTCCATTTGGATCTGAATTAGTGAGAATGTTTTCACGATATTTATCTATTACCTTCTTATAAAGTTTAGAAAATGTATAGAAAGGAAAATCACTTTCAGATATTGCACTTGAGGAAAAATCATAGAGAATTTCTTCAGCCTTATCTTTTTTAAAAGATGTTACTTCTTGGATAGATTTTCCTACGTTGATATTACTTAACTGTTCAACAAAATAACCTCTTCGTTCAATGGCTAAAATAAATCCTTCCTCTTCTAATAGATAGTAAGCCCTAGTCACTGTATTCACACTTAAACCCAGTGAATCAGATAAATATCTCTTAGATGGAAGTTTTTCGCCACTTTTTAATTCTCCCTCCACAATTCTTTTTTTGTAATATTCATAAAGCTGAAGGTAAAGAGGATATTCTAAATTGTTATCAACTATCAACTTTTCCCTCCTTTAATT
>JAAZCH010000298.1 GCA_012513395.1 Tissierellia bacterium | reverse complement strand
ATTTAATTATTTTAATGAGTAATTATAAGTTCTACACTTATCTCTAGTTGTACAAATTTGTAAAGTTAAATCATCTAAATTATATACACATGACCATTGTGTATCTGATGGTATTCCTTCTCCACCTTCAACTTCTCTCATACCTTGTGCTGGTACACTAAGTAAAAGATCCATTGCTTCATCTTCACTCATTATTCCGTTTGTCTCTTCTTGCTTAGCTTTAATCTTCTCATAACGATCTTGTCCATACCCAGAATTCATACCATTATAAAGAACAAAATTTGTTGCTGCTGTATGTCCTTCTTCTTTAGTTAATACATGCATTTCATTATTTATATACTCAATAACTGCTGTATTTCCAGTAGCATCTGCAATTTGGAAATGGTAACCTGTTTCTCCACTTGAATTCATATCATAATTTTTAAGTAATTCAATAGCTTCATCAACTGTTGCTGCCTTATCTAAAACCATACGAATTGCAGAAGTAGTTGTTATAGGAACTTTCCCAGTGTTTTGATGAACTTTTCCATCCTCAATAACAAGAACTCCAATAGCAAGTCCTTTTTCATTCATACCATCTAATGGTGCATATGGTGCTGCTAAAGTAATAACACGATTTATAAAATTCTTAGTAGGCATATTTTCTAAACTTAATCCTAAATGATTTAAGTTAACTAAAGAAATTGACTCATATCCATTCTTAGGTTGAGTACGAACAATAAGTCCTATAGAATGTACATAATCAAAGTTTCTTCCAAAAAGACTTTCATCCTCTAAATTAGTTGCAACAAAAGTACTGCAGGCTCCATCTGGATTAACATCAAAAGAAACTCCTTTTAATATTTGCTTAGTTACAAAACTTACAAGTTCATCATCTGTTGCAGCTCCATTTATTAAAAATTCATCTAAATTATAATCTGCATAATAAGTCATTTCATAAAAAGGATGTTCATTTAATTGTTTAAAAGATGCTAGTGTACGAATCTCTCCAAAGAACACTGCTCCTATTCCAATGACTAATACTAATATTAATGCTAATGTACTAATACCTATTATCTTTAATTTTTTCTTCATATTTTTTCTCCTATTTTAATTAAGTTGTCTTTACTAAAAGTATTATACATGAATTTATTTTGATAATCAAACTATTTTATTATAAAACTATTTTTATTGGTTCTATAATAAAAATAGCCTTAGGCAAGTTATACATACCTAAGACTAAAAATATTATTTATTTGTGATACGGTTCTCCGTATCAGTAATAAGTGAGGTTTCTTTATATTCATCTATTAATTAAACTGGAATTTGTCAATCCGTTCCTTTAGTTTTTTTATCAACATCATTTATTCCAAATAAAGCTAATATCAAAGATACAATAATAATAGAAATATCTGTTGCCGAAACAGACTGCATAAAATAATCGACAACACGCAGACCATAAAATGTAGCAAACGTATCTAAGATAATATAAAACAGTATAGCCATTTGTTTTGGCAATTTCCCAAAAGATAGAACTACTTTAGGCAATACCTCAGCTATCAGACTAAAAGGATAAGAAATAATTGTTGCAATTACAAAAAACAGAATAATACTCCCTATTGACTCATATTCAAACCCAAATATTTTCATTATCGCTCCACCTAATAAGGCAATAATAGATAATACGCCAACAAACAATAATCCACATAAGAGAAAAGTTATTAACTTTTCTTTATGTCTGTTCCAAATCTCTTTCAATTATTTCACTCCCCAAATTCTAATTTACCTAATAAATATAAATATTTCTACATGATAAAATTATACTATTTATCTATACCAACCTCAATATTTTATATTTTCATTGCTATTATTCTCTATATAGCAATATCTAAATTCAAT
>JAAZCH010000297.1 GCA_012513395.1 Tissierellia bacterium | reverse complement strand
AGCTCCAGTGAGTTTTTCCACACTTTCAACTATGTTTTTAAAGTGATTGACAACTATTTTCAAATCCCCCAAAGTCCTAGCCCTAATAGTAAAATGACTCTCTGCATAATCAGGAATAATATTAGATGCTATTCCACCCTTAATGATAATCCCATTGACATTGGTACCTGTGGGAAATATTCCTCTCATAGAGTCGATATTATTAAAAGTCTGAATCACACCTTGGAGAGCATTTATACCGAATTCAGGAGCTGCCGAATGAGCAGAAACTCCATAAAATTTAAGGCCAATACTAGATATGGCAAGGCCACCACGATTAATTAAATTTTCAGTGGAAGGATGAGTCATCAAAGAATAATCTATATCGTCAAATTCGCCAGCTTCAATTAATATGACCTTGCCCCCGCCTCCCTCTTCAGCTGGAGTTCCCATCACTATTATTTCTCCTGGAATTTCATCCATAAATTTACTAAGTGCAATAGCCGCGCCAGCAGAGACCATGGCTATTAAATTGTGCCCACAAGCATGACCGATTTCAGGAAGAGCATCATACTCCGCCAAAAATGCGATTCTAGGTCCATCTGCTTTTCCCTTGAACCTAGCCTTGAAAGCCGTCTCCATGCCACCGGAATTTTCTTCTATTTCAAAATTATGCTCTCTTAGCAAATCCTTTACAAATCCAGAAGATTTATACTCTTCAAAAGAAAGCTCTGGGTTTTCGTGTATGTTTTTGCTAAGCTGGAACAGCTCTTCTTTAATTTCATCTACTTTATCAAATATTTTATCTATCATTTCTCTACCTCTAGTTAATATAAATGGCAGGATACAAAGTGTCCTGGCTCTATTTCTTTTTCGTCTGGAAATTTCTCCAAACACACATCCATGACAAATGGACACCTATTGCTAAAGTAACAACCCATTGGAAGATTTATAGGACTTGGAATTTCTCCTTTTGCTTCAATCTTTTCTACTAGTATTTCTTCATTTATCGTGGGAATTGAAGAAAGTAATAATTTCGTATATGGATGAAGAGGGTTGTCAAATAAATCATTCTTATTTGCTTGTTCTACAATTTTTCCCAAATACATAACTCCTATCTCATCGCTTATATGCTTTACGACAGACAGGTCATGGGCTATAAACAAGTAAGACAAGTCATTTTCATTTTTCAAATCTATTAATAGATTTAAAATTTGCGCTTGTATCGAGACATCAAGTGCTGAAACGGGCTCATCTGCAATAATCAATTTGGGTTTTACCGCTAACGCCCTTGCAACTCCTATTCTCTGCCTTTGACCTCCACTAAACTGATGTGGAAATCTTGATGCTTGTTCAGGTCGTATTCCTACAGTTTCCAATAACTTCAACACTTCTGCTTCTGCTTCTAGCTTTGTCATGGTCTTATTATGAAAAAGTAATGGCTCCATCACAATATCCTTTACCGAATATCTTGGATTAAGAGATGCATATGGATCTTGGAAAATCATCTGCATATTTTTTCTGAATTCTAATGCAGATTTGCCACTTTTGTTAGTAATATCTTCACCATTAAAATGAATAGTTCCTCCCTTAGGCTCTAAAAGTTTTATTGCCGTCTTGGCT
>JAAZCH010000296.1 GCA_012513395.1 Tissierellia bacterium | reverse complement strand
TTTAAATCGAACATATAAAAATCGTCATTGAGTATTTCTACGATCTTTTTTGCATCGCTGGACAGTTTTTTGGGTTTTATGTAGTTGCTTTCAGTTTTTGCACAGGATGTAATAAGTAATAAAATCATTGCAATTAAAATAATAAAAATAAATTTTTTCTTCATCATAACACCGCCTTCCTCTATTGATACCCAAAAAATTTAAAATAAGAAGTTTTTTTAACAAATTTGTGCTATTCTTAATTTGAGGTGACAAAATCATGGAGAAAAAACTTTGGAATCTTGAAATTGGCAATTTTAAAAAGGGAAAAAGAAATAGTATAACAGATGTACAAGGCGTAAAAGTCGGCCATGTAACTTACGACGATGGAGATAAAAAAACTGGTGTAACAGCGATAATTCCCATTGAAGGAAATATATTTCGAGAAAAGCTAATAGCAGCAGCTCATGTTATAAATGGATTTGGAAAATCCGTAGGACTGGTACAAATTGAAGAGCTGGGAACTTTGGAGACGCCCATAATCTTGACGAATACACTTGCGGTAGGAAAAATTTCAGATGGCTTGGTTTCTTATATGCTAGATAATAATTCTGACATAGGCGATACGACTGGCACGGTAAATCCTGTGGTCTGTGAGTGTAACGATGGATACTTAAACGATATTAGAAATTTATTTTTAAGAAAAGAAGATGTCTATAAAGCCATAGAAAATGCAAAAGAAGATTTTGAAGAAGGTGCAGTCGGCGCCGGAACAGGAATGGTTTGTTATAATTTAAAAGGCGGCATAGGTTCATCATCTAGGATTGTAGAAATAGAAGGAGAAGAATTTATAATTGGCGCATTGACGCTAACAAATTTTGGACGATTAAAAAATTTGGTAATTGATAACAATCCAGTTGGAGAAGCTATTGCTAAAATAAAAAAGCAAGAAGAGACTCTGGATAAAGGCTCTATTATAGTAGTCATCGCCACGGACTTGCCCTTAACTCATCGTCAATTAAAACGAATGTTGAAGCGAGTTCAATCAGGAATAGCCAGAACAGGCAGCTTCGTCTCAAATGGCAGCGGCGAAATAGCAATAGGATTTTCCACCGCAAATAAAATTCCTCACTACGGCAGCTCAAAATTAGACATCAGATCATATGATGAAAAGGATATAGATGCAATTTTCGAAGCCACAGTTTTGGCAACAGAAGAAGCGATACTACAATCCATGTACAATGGGAAAACTACAGTGGGAAGAAAAGAAAGAAAAATAGAATCCATTAGAGAATATGACGATTTATGGAATAAATAAAATTCGCCATTATAATATGGCGAATTTTTTAGTGTATAATTTACTCATAGAATCTAATAGTAATTGCATATCCTCCATCGCAGTCTGCTTCTTTAAAATTGGAGTAAGATGTTATGGAATCCCCGAAGTGATAGCATCTAGAGTATAGTGTGATATCTTCACCAGGAATTATTTTTACTTTTTTATCCAAACTTTTATAAATTTAATAGTACAGCATCGTGAAATAAAATACAATGAAAAAATCCGGGCTAATCAATAAAGTCCGGATTTTTAAATTTATAATGTATTTTGCATTCACAGAATTTTATTTCTCCTAAAGCTACACACCCTCGCATTTGTTTGACAAGTTCAATCTGCCAAGTAAAGGCGCAGCAAACTGTAAACTGTACTCTGTAAACTGTTCACTGATTTTTTTATCTTGGTGCGTATTCTAAATCTTCTTCCATGAAGTGATTTTTCTTAGCGCCACACATTGGACATACCCAATTTTCTGGAAGTTCTTCGAAGGGTGTTCCTGGTGCTATCTTTGCTACTTTGTCCCCAACTTCTGGGTCGTACACATATCCACATGGTTTACATACATATTTTGTCATTATTTTACCCTCCGTATTTTAGTCGATTTCGTTACACATTCTTAGTAGATCTTCCCACTCTTTGTCTACTTGTGCTTGAATTTGTGCGATAACTTCTGTTTTTTCAGGTCTAAATAAATGTCTGAATCTGCCTTGTGGTCTTAGGAATTCTTCGATTGGCAATTTTTCCTTTGGTTTGTAGGAAAGTTTCCATACTCCGTCTTCCACTTCGAATAGTGGCCAGAAGCAAGTTTCTACTGCTAATTTACAAATTTCCATTAAGAATTCTGATGAATATCTCCATCCCCTTGGGCATGGTGCTAACACGTTCATAAATGCTGGGCCTTCTTTGTGAAGTGCTTTGTCAGCTTTTTCGTGCATGTCTTTGAAGTTTTTGAATAGCGTAGTTTGTGCAACATATGGAATGTTGTGAGCTACCATAACCTTAGTCAAATCCTTTTTGAATTGATCTTTACCTAGAGATTCTGCCCCTACTGGCGTAGTTGTAGTATCTGCAAATTTAGGAGTAGCTGAAGATCTTTGGATACCTGTGTTCATGTAAGCTCCATTGTCGTAGCAAACATAAACCATGTCGTGTCCTCTTTCCATCGCTCCTGATAGGGATTGGAAACCTATGTCGTAAGTTCCGCCGTCTCCACCGAATGTGATGAATTTATAATCTTTTTCGATTTGTCCTTTTTTCTTTTTTGCTTTGTATGCTGCTTCTACTCCAGAAATTGTAGCAGATGCGTTTTCAAATGCACTGTGAATGAAGGAGTCTTCCCAAGTTGTATAAGGATACATAAATGTAGAAACTTCTAGACATCCTGTAGCACAACCGATTACTGCTTTTTCTTCAACATCAAGTGCTCTTAAAATAGTTCTAACTACTGGAGGTGCTCCGCAACCTTCGCACATTCTGTGTCCGCCTGCGAACCTCTCGGGTTTTTGCATTTCTTCTTTATATTTGTAAGCCATTATATATCTTCTCCTCTAAGTCCTAAATATCTGTATTTATCTCCAGCATCATTAGAGTTTTTAATTTTTTCAAGTTCGTTAAACACTTCTTCTATACTTTCCACGCGAACGTCTCTTCCGCCTATACCGTAGATATAGTTAATCGCTAAAGGTTTTTCATCTAGTGGATAAAGTGCTGCCATTACTTCTGGATAAACAGGTCCGCCTTGGGAACTGAAGCTGTCAGCTCTGTCCATAACCGCTAGAGCTTTTACGTGTTTCAAAGCTTCTTTAATTTCGTCAGCAGGGAATGGTCTGAAAACTCTAAGTTTTAATAATCCAGCTTTAATTCCTTTTTCGCGAAGATTGTCTATAGCGTCTTTTGAAGTTCCAGCTGCAGAGTTCATAATTACTATAGCGATTTCTGCATCGTCTAGTTTATATTCTTCGAAAAGTCCATATTTTCTACCGGAAATCTTTTCGAATTCTGCTGCTACGTCTAAAATTACCTTTTTAGCATTCTTCATAGCTTCAGATTGTTGCTTTTTGTGTTCCATATAGTAGTGTTGAGTGTCATAAGGACCTACAGATAGGGAATGTTCTTCATTTAATAAAGAATATTTAGGTTCGTATTCTCCTACGAATTCTTTAACTAATTCGTCTTCAATTAAGTTTAAATTTTCTACAGCATGAGATGTGATGAATCCGTCTTGACAAGTCATAACTGGTAGCATTACGTCTGGATGTTCAGCTATTCTGATGGACTGAATGTAGTTGTCATATGCTTCTTGTCCGTTTTCAGAATAAAGTTGTATCCAGCCTGAATCTCTAGCTCCCATACTGTCTGAGTGGTCTGCGTTTATATTGATTGGACCGGATAGTGCTCTATTAACTACAGCCAAAGTAACTGGAAGTCTTTTAGAAGCTGCTAGGTACAATGCTTCCCACATAAATGCTAGTCCTGCGGAGCTAGTAGCTGTTACACTTCTTGCACCTGCTGCACATGAGCCTATCGCAGCACTCATAGCACTGTGCTCACTTTCCACAGCTACAAATTCTGTGTCGATTTCTCCATTAGCTACATATGTAGATACGAATTGAGGTATCTCAGTGGATGGAGTAATTGGGAAAGCTGGCATTACATCTGGATTTATTTGTTTAATAGCAATGGAAACTGCTTCGTTTCCTGATAATCTTTCTCTAATTGTCATATTATTCTTCCTCCACCATTTCTATTGCTTTAAAAGGACATACTTTTTCGCATATTCCGCAGCCTTTGCAGTGGTCGAAATTGAAATCTAATCTTTTATCACCAGTTAAAGGTATGGAACTGTCTGGGCAATATGGAAAACAAAGAAGGCATTGTCTACAATTTTCTTCTATCCAAATAGGTCTTTTAGTTCTCCAATCTCCTGTTTTAAAGTGCTTGGAATTCCCTTCGGCATAAATAGCTCCACCTTCGGTAATATCTTCCCATCTTACATCTTCTTGTAATTTTTTGTAATCGTGTTTCATTATTTTCTAACCTCCTCAAGGGATCTGCGAAGAGCGTTCATATTTCCTTCGATAACTTCAGGTTTGTGCGAGAATTTGTGCTTAAAGGAATTTTCCATTTCGGTAATAAAAGTTTCGTCATCCATAACTTGGGATACCTTTACTACTGAAGCTAACATAGGAGTGTTAGGGAAATATCTACCTAAGCAATCTTCAGAAATAGTTTTAGCATCTATGGTATATACGTCACCTTTGTATCCTTTTAGATGTTTTCTAATTTCTTCAGGGCTCTTTTCGCTATTTACTATAATAGCACCGTCTTCTTTTAAACCTTCAGTAACATTTACAGCTTCCAAAAGAGTTTGGTCTACTACCACCACGTAATCTGGATTGTATATGTTAGAGTGAACTCTTATAGGTTTTTCGCTTATTCTGTTATATGCAGTTATAGGCGCACCCATTCTTTCAGGACCGTACTCAGGAAAACCTTGAACATAATTTCCTGTAGCAAAGGCAGCGTCAGCTAATAGAAGGGAAGCAGTTTTCGCCCCTTGGCCACCTCTACCGTGCCATCTGATTTCTAATGTTTTAGACATTGTTTACCTCCATATCTTTTTATACTTATATAATATGCAAAATCTATGCCAAAATCAAGAAGAACATAAAATACACATTACATAGACAAGCCTTGTTAGAAGTGTTAGAATAAAACTATAAGTACAAACATAATGTTAGAAAAATTATAACAAGAGGTATAAGATGATAAATTTAAATGATATAAGAGAAAATCTGGTGCTAGAAGACGTAGCGAATGTAATTAGCGATGGTGTAAATATAGTAAACAATGACGGAATCGTAATATATTCCAACAAAATTTCAGCAGAATTTGCAAATGTAACTCCTCAAGATATGATAGGAAATCACATTTCCGAATTTTATCCTGACGCAGTTTTATTGCAATCATTAAACAACAACAAAGCTATGTTAGATAGAAAAATTCACTACATAGGTGGCAAAAGATATATAGTAAGTGCTTATCCTCTGGTCATAAACGGAAAAGTAGAAGGAGCTTTTTCAGTATTTAGAGATATTAGAGAAATAGACGAATTAAATAGAAAAATTCAAGCACTCCAAATGCATTTATATTTATCAGATACAGAAGCTGATATTTCGTCATTGATTGGAGTGACTGAAAGTTTAAAAGACGTGTTACAAAGTGCCAAGAGAACAATTGGATCCATCGGAGGTCCGAGACATTCCATAATAATTGGAGATTCTGGAACAGGAAAGACTATGCTGGCGAAATTGATTTACAATTACGGAAGAGAGATAGGAACTCTAGACAAAGATGCCCCTTTTATAGAAGTAAACTGTGGCCAATTTACAAATTCTGACATCGCAGCATTGGAGATATTCGGCAGTGAAGAAGGTTCCTTTACAGGCGCTATGGAAAAAAAGGGTCTACTAGAAAGAGCCAATGGGGGAATATTATTTCTAGACGAAGCCCATGAGCTGGGAAATTATCAATCCATATTGCTAACGGCTATCGAGACAGGAAGATTTAGAAGAATTGGTGGCTCCAAGGAAATCTCTGTTGATGTAATTATTATAGCTGCTTCCACTAAAAATTTAAAAAACGAATTACTTCCAGAACTTTACCAAAGACTGGCTCAATACGAATTATATCTTCCGCCACTAGACGAAAGAAGTGAAAAGGAACGAGAAAAATTATTTTACTATTTTATAAATAAATATGAAGAAGCAGTCAAGGAGCACCAAGGAATCGACTACGAAGTAGTATTTTCAAAAGAAGCTAGACAATTAGTTCTCCAAGGAAAATATCCCAGAAATATACGTCAATTTAGAGACGTGATAAATTATTCCATAGACCAAGCTTCTCCGCTAATTTCAGATTTGGAAGGAGAAACTGAGATAAAAGTCGTGGTAAAAACTGGACATCTGCCCTTTGAAATCTCCCAAGTCGAGATTTTAAAAGAAAATAGTTCCAAAGAGATGTATAGAATTATCGATGAATTGACAGCTGAAGGCTTAGGACCTAGAAAAATATCCAAGGCTTTAAAGGAAATGAATTACGATTTTAAATATTATCAAGTAGCATACTATCTAAATAAAAAGAAAAATGGTTCATAATTAAACCTACTGGATTGAAAACGAACCAGATTTAGTTTAAAATATAAATGGAGATAATAGGAGATTTGAACACAAATAAAAATTTATCTTTCAAAACAGGAACGAAATCAAACCATAGGAATAAAATCATAACAGCAAAGCTCGTTAAATGCACTCTCATATATTGGCGCGTAAATTGCATAATATATTAGTGAAGGACGAGAGAGGAGGTAAAATGCTAAAGAGAATTAGGCTCTTATTTAAAAGGAATAGAGATCATATAACTTATGAAATTTTGTCCAAATTCAGAAAAATGGACTTAGGAATTGTTTGGATGGAAGCATATACTAAGGATTGCTACATTAAATTTGAAGTCCAAGATGAAAAACAATATCAAGAATTATTGAAAAACCTCAATACGATTGAAGACTTAGGTAGTATTTCGGAGGTCGATTTAATAGCTTTTGAAGCTAGAAACCTTCAAGTAAACGAAATAATCAATCTTTTGGGGAAATTAATATTAGTAGTGGACTGTAACGGCATAGTCAAATACTCCAATATATCTAGGGAATTAAAAGCAGTTGAAGGTGAATTATCTTCAATCATCGGAAAACCAATATCAGAGTTTATTGAAGATGAAGAATTTGTAGAAAAAGTTTTAGATGCAGACCTAGAGGAATCCATCGACGAGCTTACATTAGGCAGTGGTGAATTTATTGCTAAAATGTATAGGAAAAGGTTTCGCGATTCCAATTTGTTTGGAAAAATTATCGTATTTGAAGATATCAGCGAATTGAGTTCATATGCAGATAAAAAATTCTACTCAAGTCATATTACTTTTAAAGATCTAATTTTTGAAAGTCCTTTGATGGAAAAATGTGTAAACACTGCTATGGAATTTTCTCAGATGGATGTGGAAATTCTCATAACAGGAGAGTCAGGAACGGGAAAGGAGTTATTCACTAGGGCGATACATAATTTAAGCAGCAGAAGAGATAAGCCCTTTATAGCAATTAACTGTTCTTCACTTCCTGAGCAGCTTTTGGAAAGTGAACTATTTGGATACGAGGATGGAAGTTTTACAGGAGCGATTAAAGGTGGAAAAGCTGGAATATTTGAAAGTTGTAATGGCGGAACTATCTTCTTAGATGAAATTGGAGATATGCCTATTCATCTACAAGCGAAACTTTTAAGAGTGCTTCAAGAAAAGAGAATCAGAAGAATCGGTGGTTCTGAAGAGATTCCAGTAAATTTTAGACTCATTTCAGCCACGAATAAGGATTTAAAGGAAATGATACTCAAAGAAGAATTCAGACTAGACTTAATGTATCGATTGAATACTTTGAGTTTGAACATTCCACCTCTTAGAAAGAGGAAAGAAGATATTAAGCCTCTAGTGGATTATTTTACAAAAAAATACTCCAACGGAATTGAAGAAGAGACATATTCTCCCGATGCTATAAAAGCTTTGGAATCCTACAATTATCCTGGTAATGTAAGAGAATTGCAAAATGTAATTATTAGAGCTTTGACTACATTAAAAGGAAATGTGGTGAAGCCTTCGGACTTGAAATTTTATTTCGAAGATAATTCTAATGATGTGAACGAAACATTTGATGAAAAAGTAGAAAGATTTGAAAAAGAATTGATAGTGAGTGCCTTAGAAGATGGTGCTAGCATCAGACAAACTGCCCATAGTCTAGGAATTACTCATACGAAACTTATTAACCGCATGAAAAAATACAAATTATAAAAGTAGGGGTGTTTAAATGGACCATAACAAAAAAGTACAACCTAGAGGTTATGCTTTAATACCATTTTTAGTATTTATTTTAGTTTATTTGTTATCTGGGATTATTTTACAAAGACAAGGT
The DNA here is from genome assembly GCA_012513395.1 of Tissierellia bacterium. The sequence goes on along the minus strand of JAAZCH010000296.1, from coordinate 3,609 downwards.
GTGGATATGGCGTTTTACCAAATGCCTGCACCAGTAGCTTCTTTTGTGGGAATTATTGTAGCGTTTTTAATGTTTAAGGGAACTATAGACGAAAAATTTGATACCTTTGTAAAAGGTTGCGGCGATGAAAACATAATTATTATGTGTTTGATTTACATACTAGCAGGTGCATTTGCAGGAGTAGCCAAAGCTAGTGGAGGAGTAGACTCAGTTGTAAACTTAGGTTTGACAGTGATTCCTCCAAACTTCATTGCAGCTGGAATCTTTATTATAGCTTGCTTTATGTCATTATCTACAGGAACTTCTATGGGAACAATCTCAGCAATTGGACCTATAGCAGTTGGATTAGGAGAAAGTAGTGGGTTGAGTTTGCCTCTAGTATTGGGAACTCTAATAGGCGGAGCGATGTTTGGAGATAACTTATCTATTATTTCTGACACCACAATAGCAGCCACTAGAACTCAAAATGTAGAAATGAGAGACAAATTCAGGATGAACTTTAAAATTGCACTACCAAGTGCGATTATTACTACGATATTGTTATTGATTTTCGCAAGACCAGATGTAGTTCCTGAAATGGGAAATTTAGAATATGATATAGTGAAAATATTGCCTTATCTATTTGTACTGATTTCAGCATTGGCAGGATTGAATGTGTTCTTGGTTTTGACAGGGGGAATAATTTTCTCTGGAATACTTCTATTATCTCAAAATGGATTTAACTTTATTAATCTTGCACAAGAAATCTATGGCGGATTTTCTGGAATGTTTGAGATATTTTTACTTTCAATGTTGACAGGAGGACTCTCTTATATGGTTACAAAAGAGGGAGGACTTGAGTGGATTATTGAAAAGATTAGAAGATCTATCAGGGGAGAAAAGACTGCAGAAGTTGGAATTTCAGCTCTAGTATCCCTTGCCGATGTTGCAGTTGCCAATAATACGGTAGCGATAATAATTTCAGGACCTGTAGCGAAGGAGTTATCTACTCACTACAAAGTGGATCCTAGAAGAAGTGCATCACTACTTGATACATTTTCTTGTGTATTCCAAGGATTTATCCCATATGGAGCACAATTATTAGTAGCGGCAGGATTAACGGCTGGATCGATATCACCTTTAGAAATTATGCCATTCCTTTGGTATCAATTTATACTAGCAATTGTGGCGTTAATTTCCATATATATACCATTTACTAAATCAAGTGACCCTTGGAACTTCGAATATGACGTTCCAGAAAGTAAAGTAGCAGAAGCAAAAGCAGAACAAAATTTATAAAAAATTTTAGGAGGAAAATATAATGAGTGATGACATGAGAAAGAAAGGTTTTAATACCCAAGCAGTACACGGTGGAGTTTTCAAAAATGAATTTGGCGGATTAGGAGTTCCTATTTACCAAACATCTACGTTTATCTTTGACTCTGCAGAACAAGGTGGAAGAAGATTTGCAATGGAAGAACAAGGATTTATTTATTCCAGACTAGGAAATCCAACCACAATGGCATTAGAAGAAAAACTAGCTATCCTTGAAGAAGCAGAAGCAGCAGTTGCATTTTCTTCAGGTATGGGAGCTATCACATCTTCAATTTGGCCATTCGTAAAAGAAGGAGACCACATAGTAGCAGGACAAACCCTTTATGGATGTACATTTGCGTATTTAAGCCATGGAATTTCTAAGTTCGGCGTAGAAGTGGATTTCGTAGACGTAAAGGATCCAGAAAATGTAAGAAAAGCTATGAAACCAAATACCAAAATAGTATATTTGGAAACTCCAGTAAACCCAACTATGGAACTATGTGACATAGAAGAGATAGCTAAAATCGCCCATGAAGTAGAAGGCTGTTTAGTAATTGTGGACAATACATTTGCTACACCTTATATACAAAAACCATTAAACTTAGGAGCAGATATAGTAGTTCATTCAGCGACAAAATATTTAAATGGTCACGGCGATATTATAGCAGGTATAGCAGCAGGTAGCTGTGAACTTATGGGCCAAGTAAGATTAGTGGGGCTAAAAGATATGACAGGATCTGTAATGAGCCCTAACGATGCGTTTTTACTAATGCGTGGAATGAAAACTTTAGGCGTTAGAATGGACAGACACAATGACAACGCTATTAAAGTGGCGGAATTTTTAAATAATCATCCAAAAGTAGAAGTAGTTCACTACCCAGGATTAGAATCCTTCCCGCAATACGAATTAGCTAAAAAGCAAATGAGAATGCCTGGCGGAATGTTGTCCTTTGAAGTAACAGGAGGAATAGAAGCGGGTAGAAAAGTTATGAACCACGTAAAAGTATGTTCATTAGCAGTTAGCTTAGGGGACACAGAAACCCTAATCCAACATCCAGCGACTATGACCCACTCTACTTACACTCCAGAAGAGTTAGTAGAAGTAGGAATACCAGAAGGACTAATTAGACTTTCAGTAGGTTTAGAAGACGTAGAAGATATCATAGAAGATTTAAGACAAGCTTTAGAGATGATTTAAAATAAAAATAAATACACTTTCGTCAAATGCTGGCGAAAGTGTATTTTTTTATTAAAATATTATCCTAAGAAACGCGTACCAATAAGTCCCCAAACTATAATCCAAACCCATACGAATGCAACGGATATCCAAAGAGCGCGCAATCCATCCTTTGTGTTTTCAGACCTAGCAGTACCCATTTGGCCTGCAAAGTTTGTGGTTGGATACATAGATCCAGTTAGACGAGTAGCTGCAAGTATAGCAGTTGCAAATACTGACATAGGTAATCCCACATCTCCAGCTAAACCTCCAAACATATCCGCAATAATTTTGATTTCTGCTACTGCTGCGGCTTCTATTCCAAAACCTCCAACGATACAAGCGGTAATATAAACTCCGAATGCACCAGCTTGCCTAGCAAGTCCGCCTAAAAGATTTCCTAGAGCCTCAAAACCACCACCAGCAGTAACTAGTGTAAGTATAACTTCAATTGTTATGAAAATTAGAAACATATTGAATTGACTAGCCATACCTGTAGCCATTAAATTAACTACTTTATCGATTTCCATTCGATTAACTACTGCAATAACAGCTGCCAATAGTATCATTACAATTAGTGCGTAGTTTGTGCCTTGTTTAGATATAACGCCATATCCTACTAGAAGAATGAAAGAAATTAAAAATGAAATAGTGGTAGTTTTTTCTTTACTCCCAACTTTAAAATCATCTAAATGTTTCATATCTTCCTTAAGTTCGTAAACTTCTTTTCCAGCCAGTTCTTTTTGAATTTTTGTGGTTCCAACCCATGCTCCTATTAACCATACAATGGAAAAAGGAACTGCAGCGTACATCATAAGTTGTAAGTAATTTAAGCCTGTAACTTCCATAGTTATCAAAGTTACTCCAGTGAGGGGACCCAAGATTAATCCTACTTCTCCAGCTACTTTAAATAATACACCTACTACAGTAGGACTAACCCCCAACGAAGCCATTATAGGGATGATTATCGGTGCGATTATCGCATTTCCACCACCCATAGTTCCAAGCATTCCGCAAATAAGTATTGAAGAAATAATCAAAGCTATTTTCGCCTTTGCTTGAGTATTTACTTTTAAGCCTTTGACTATTAAGTAGAC
>JAAZCH010000295.1 GCA_012513395.1 Tissierellia bacterium | reverse complement strand
GTATTTATTTTCAATTTCTAAAGAACTCTCTAAATCCTCGTCACTACCCCTACTAACAACTATTACTGAATCTAAATAATTATTTTCAATCTTGCTCTCAATTTCAAGAGTACCTTTAAGATTTTCTTTTTCGTATGCTCTTGTAACTAAGGAAGATTCTAAATCATTATCCGCAGTTTTACCTTCAATTTCAAGAATACCTTCAAGATCTTCTTTTCCGTATGCTCTTATAATTAAGGAAGATTCTAAATCATTCTCCCTGTCTTTTCTCTCTAAACCTATAGTGGAATCTATAAATGTTTTATAAGGTACTATTATAGTAGTATCTATTTCTATTTCTCGATGTTTCTTCGTTAACTCTATCTGCCCGCCCACTTCACTGTGGCGTAGCTCTGCTACTAAAATAGTACTTTCTATTTCTTCTCGAATGAACTTCTTCTCTATTTCAAGTAGTCCTTCAAACTCAGTATAAACATAGTCAGATTGAACATCTATTCTAGCATTTATACCTCTAATAACATTTTTTCTTACAGTAATACTACTATCAAAAGAATAAGATCCAGCATTATTTACTATCTCATAATATGTTACCTCTATATATGGAGGACTTAACGATTCTTTAGTTCCAAAGGCAGTTAATTCTGAAAAAGCATAGTTTCTTGGTCTAAGTATAAATGACTTCTTACCATCTTCCCAGTTGAAGTCTGTTATATCTACCTCTACTTTCCCCTCCTCAGTTGGAATAGGGAATTGAGTAATATATTTCTCATCAAGAGGTCTAAAACTCCAAGTAATATCATACTCATTCCAATCATCAGAAGTCTCATATAACCCCATAAAGAATCTCAATGAAGTATCATATTGCTTATTTAATACTAATTTAATAGACACTATATCTGCATTATCAGGTAACTTTACATCAAATCCAAGATAAGAAATAAATCTACCTTCTTCACTCTCCCCCGCCAACATTTGTTGAGAATCTCCATAATTTATGGTGGGGGCGGATTGTCTGACTACAGAGTCTTTCACAGGATATATCCGTAAAGTTTTCTTAGGAGGTTGTACTATGTCCACAAATCCCCTCATCCTACCGGAAGGATTTAAAGCAATCTTGCCATCTAAGAAACTACTATCTCTAATAGCTACAGTTATATTACTATCTAAAGAATCAATTTCATACTTTTTAGAGATTTCTAAAAGGGAGTCTAAATCTTTCTTATGAAATTGTCTTATGGTAATATTACTATCTAAATCACTATCTCCAACCCCTATTATGTCTATATAACCTCTCATCTTATTTAGAGGGTTTACTACTATATTACTTTTTATAGAGGATTGGTAAGTTACTTCAAATACTTCCCCCTCCACCCAATCTGATGAACCATCCTCATTTATACCTCTAACCCTAAATTGTGCGGAGGGATTGGGTTGTTCAAAAGTATACACATATTCTGTATTTGTTATATTGTTATTTATAGTAATCCATTCATTGTTAATATAATATTGGAGTTCATATCTTGTTGCTCTAAACGATGCTCCCCAATTAATTAATATAGTATCCCCTACAGATTTTTTCTTTGTACTATAAATTATATAATCTATGGATTTAGGAGGTTTAGGAATCAGCTCCCCGTAAAGTGCAAACTCTACAAGATCTAAATACGTTCCATGATTTTGTTTAGTAATAATCCACCTTACTGCTTCTGCGTCTTGGATATTTACATCATGAGTTATTAAGTTTCGTGTATCACCTGAATGTGAGGCAATAGTAACCCATCTAAAATCGTTTATACTATCAGTTAAAATATTAAAATCCTTAGACAATGTGTACTGAATGACATAATCTCTAAAAGACGTATTACCATACCATGAAGGGACTCCTGATGCAGTTTTTATCTGATTAATATTTATATAAAAATCATTACTATAATATCCGACTATTAGGGGTAGAGGATGTCCTGATAAAGAAATTCTTGTGTCTCCGCTCGATTCCCCCTGTATAACTTCATCAAAAAGTTTATAATGTTGTGTAACGACCTTATTTTCATTAGTAACTAGGTTTAGTAAACCATTTAAAATTTCCATTTTACCACTTCCGTTTCATTGTATTGAAACTACCCCCCGTTATTCTAAGACGGGGGTGGCTGTTGATTTGATATAGAAATATCCACCTTGATGTGCTTCTCTAGTTGTCTTTACTCTTACATAAAAATCTTTTTCCCCTAAGGAAGGCATTACTTCTAATACTTTTATTATATCTTTTGGTGTAAAAGGCATCTCTGTTTCACTTATCTCTAACACCGCCCCCTTTGTAAAGTTAGGGTTCTCTGGCGTTATTTGAACATTTGTTATAGGAAATTCATGTCTATTTTCAAGTATAACTTTTTTAGTTTCAGAAGTCTGTCCGCCGATTAAGGTCTTACCGAACAATAAATCCATTAGAATTTCGCCTTT
>JAAZCH010000294.1 GCA_012513395.1 Tissierellia bacterium | reverse complement strand
CATGAATTTTCCAAGGGAAAAATTTCTCACAAATTAGCAGCTGCAGTTTTCTCAATTATAGGTGCATCTATTGCTCTTCTTGGAGTAGAAAAAATTGTATTTATAACTACTCCGATATTTTTAGGAGTCTATCCAAGTTTAATAGTTTTGATGATACTTGGAATATTTAAAAATTATCTACCAAACAAAGCTAGTTACAGATTGACTATGATTTTTACTTTGGTTATTAGTATTATAGAAGCAGCTAACTCTATTTTAGGAATAGAAGCTATTGGAAAGTTTATTAATATGATTCCCCTAAGCTCCTATGGGTTTGCTTGGGTATTGCCTGCTATTTTAGGATTTATTATAGGGGCAGTTATTGGAAAAAAAGAAAATTAAGGAGAAAAAATGAAAAATTATAAATTAGATACTATTTGCGTTCAAGGAGGCTATGAACCTAAAAATGGCGAGCCTCGTGTACTACCTATTATTCAATCCACCACTTATAAATACGATTCTTCTCAGGAAATGGGAGATTTATTCGATTTAAAAGCATCAGGATATTTTTATACTCGACTTGCAAATCCGACAAATGATGCAGTGGCAAAAACTATTACCATGCTAGAAGGAGGAGCAGCAGGAATTCTTACATCTTCTGGACAAGCGGCTACATTTTATGCACTTATGAATATTTTAAAGGCAGGAGATCATATTGTTGCATCTTCTGCAATTTACGGTGGTTCATATAATTTAATCGCCCACACCATGAAAGACATGGGCATTGAATCTACATTTGTAGAGCCAGAAATTTCACCAGAAGAATTGGCGACGAAATTCCAAGAAAATACCAAATGCGTTTTTGGAGAAGTTTTGGCAAATCCTGCTTTAAAAGTTTTGGATATAGAAAAATTTGCAAAAGCTGCTCACGACCACGGCGTTCCCCTTATCGTAGACAATACTTTCCCAACTCCAATTCACTGTAGACCCTTTGAATGGGGAGCGGATATTGTAACTCACTCTACGACTAAATACATGAATGGTTCAGCTAATTCAGTTGGAGGAGCGATAATCGACTCAGGCAATTTCGATTGGAGTAAATATCCTGAAAAGTTCCCGTCCCTTACACAACCAGATGAAACTTATCACGGAATTATTTTTGCAGAAAGTTTTGGAAAAGGTGCTTATATAACTAAGATGACTACGACCCTAATGAGAGATTTAGGCTCCATTCCATCTCCTCAAAATTCATTTTATCTAGGTATTGGACTAGAAACCTTGAGTTTGAGAATGGAAAAGCACTTCCAAAATGCTTTGGCAGTGGCGAAATTTTTAAAAGAAAATGACAATATAACTTGGGTAAACTTCTCTGGACTAGAAGAGGATTCCCAATATGAATTGGCACAAAAATATATGCCTAATGGATCCTGTGGAGTTATTTCCTTTGGAGTAAAAGGTGGAAGGAAAGCAGCTATGAAATTTATGGATTCCCTAGAATTAGCATCTGTAGTGACCCACGTAGCAGACTCTAGAACCTGTGTACTTCACCCAGCATCTACAACACACAGACAGATGAATGACGAAGAACTTAAAGGAGCAGGAGTTTCTCCAGACTTAATTAGAATGTCAGTGGGAATAGAAAACCCTGAAGATATAATAGAAGATATTAAACAAGCATTGGAAAAGATAGTTTAAATTTTTTCTATATAATAACATAAAAAATCGAGGAGGTTTCAATTGTCTCCTCGATTTTTATGGGATTTTATCTGTACAGACTTTCCAATTGGGCTTTTACTTCTAAGACTTGCATTGTGGCGTTGGTAATTTTTAACTTAGCTTCTCCGATTTTTCCTAGTACTATCCAATCAGCAATAGCACCTCCGAAGAAAAAGTCTGCCAATTTAAGTACCACGCTCATATTAAAATCGATGTTTACTATTCTTTCCACATCGTTAACTTCCTT
>JAAZCH010000293.1 GCA_012513395.1 Tissierellia bacterium | reverse complement strand
GATTTATACAACAAATGCCATGGAAAACTTCAATAGACAACTAAGAAAAGTTACAAAAAGTAAGACCATATTTCCAAATGACTTCTCTTTAACAAAAAGTCTATATTTGGCAATGGTAGATGCCTCACAAAAGTGGACAAGTAGGATAAGGAACTGGGATTTAATAATATCCCAACTATCCATATTTTTTGAAGACAGAATATAACATAATATAATATTTTATTGACATATCAATTTTGATATGCAAAAATTTAAGTAGAAATCAAATTAGAAGATTTCTATGAAAACCAAGGATACTTTTTTTATATTTACTTAAATATAGTATCCTAATATTTTCATAGGTAATATATAATGACTCTTCCAATTTTTTCGAAAGACTCATTTTTTCAATTTATTTTATATTTCTCTATTTTTCTATATAAAGTAGCAATTCCGATTCCTAGTTTTTCTGCTGCTATGGATTTTCCGAAAGTATCGTTTCCGTAGATGCTTAAAGCTCGTTTAATTTCTACTTTTTCTAATTCTTCAAATGTAAGAATATCTCTTTCTTCATTGGAATTATCATCTTTAAATAGAATGTTTTTGGGAAGGGTTTCTTTATTTAGAATTCCGTCTGGATTTATCATGTTGATCATGTATTCCACGGTATTTTCTAGTTCTCTAACATTTCCTGGCCAAGAGTGAAGTTTTAAAATATTTAGTGTATCTTTGTCAAATTCTTTAAAATATTTTCCGCTGAGTTTTACATATCTCTCTATAAAACTAAATATAATTGGTTCAATATCTTCTATTCTTTCTCGGAGTGGAGCTATATGAATTGGTATTACGTTTAATCTATAATACAAATCCTCGCGGAATTGGTTATTTTTAACCATTTCTTCTAAATTTTTATTGGTTGCTGCTACTACTCGTACATTCAGAGGTATTTTTCGATTGGAGCCTAATCTGGTGATTTCTTTTTCTTGAAGAACTCGGAGTAGCTTTACTTGAAGATACAAGGGCATATCGCCAATTTCATCTAAAAATATTATTCCGTTGTTAGCTAATTCGAATTTTCCTATTCTACCTTTGTCGTCAGCTCCTGTGAAAGCTCCTTTGACGTATCCGAAGAGTTCGCTTTCTAAAAGCGGTTCGGGGATTGCTCCACAGTTTACTGCTACGAAGGGTTGGTCTGCTCTATCGCTGTTTTTCCAAATTGCAGTGGCTACCATTTCTTTTCCGGTGCCACTTTCTCCGGTTATCATAACTGTGGATTTAGATTTCGAAACTTTAAGTATTTCTTTTCGTAGTTGATTTGTTTTTTCGCTCACACCTATTATATTTTCAATGGCTAGTGGATAAATTAAAGACTGATTTTTATTAATCTCACTTACGATGTGATTTAAATGGGAAAATATGACGATTTTTCGCACTCGATTATTATATTTTTTTAAGTTCACCACATTTCCAATTACAGTATAATGTTTTTGTCCTATTTGGATAACATATTCATCTGCATTTTCTATAGAGTCACCAGTTTCTGTAAGTTTGACGATTTCTCCTATTTGATTGTCATTTATGCCTAGTTGTTTTTTTGCACTATCGTTAATATTCATTAACTTGTCATTTCTGTCTATTATTAGAACACCTTGCTCAACGTGTTTTGAAACGTCTTCTAGGGCAGTAACTGTTTCCATTAGTCTTTCCATATCTCCAAATTCATATGCTTTTGCAGCTATAAAATCGGAAATTTGAGCTAATAATTTTAAATAATCGTTAAGATTTTCTGTAATAACATCTTTGGCTTTTTCGTCATTACTTATC
>JAAZCH010000292.1 GCA_012513395.1 Tissierellia bacterium | reverse complement strand
TTTTCTGCATTTTCTTTTACTTCCTTATCGTCAATGAAAAACATAACTGTTCCATATCCTGCTAAAAATTGTGTATTGATTTTTTCTTCAGTTTTTACAAATCTTTCTGGTCCAATTTTTGCAAGCAATACTTCTTTCACAATATTCCAAAGAGTTTTGTGATTTTCACCTAGCAATACTACCGCTCTAGTGGATTGCATATTATATGGGCTAGGTGTATGTCTAACTCCGTCTTTAATAACTTCTAATACCTTTTCTTCAGGTACTTTAATAGTGTTAGTAATTGCGTATTGAGATCTTCTTACCTTTAATGCTTTGTTGAATTCCATTTCTTTCTCCTTTAATACAATTTTTTTAATGTTGCCAGTAAATTATCCTTCTCTTCCTTGGATAATATACTCAGATTTTTCGCCAATATTTTCATATGCTTTGGAAAAATTGACTTTATTAATTCTCTCCCCTTGGGCGTTAAACTTACTACATAACTTCTTTTATCCTTGGGATTAGACTCCCTAGCTACTAATCCATTTTTTTCTAAGTTTTTGATTACTACTGTCATATTGCCACTCGTAGTCAAGACTACATCGATAATTTCTTGAATCGTAAGAAAGCCCTTCGTGTAGAGGGCTTCTAGTACGCCGAATTGACTTAAGGTTATATTATTTTCCCTGAACAATTCCAAAGATTCTTCATGGGTGCCTTTTAATGCTTTTGATAAGGCTATTATAATTAGCCCGTTAATTTTATCTTCTCTCATGTGATGTACTATACCCGTATATCACTAATTAGTAACAACTTATTCGAAATATTTTTTAAATTCTCCGTAGCCTTGTTCATCTAATTCATCATATGGTACAAAAACTAAAGATGCACCATTGATACAATATCTCAAGCCACCCTCTTCTTCTGGCCCATCTTCGAACACATGACCCAAGTGGGAATCTCCTGACTTGGATTTAACTTCGACTCTATTTCTACCAAGGGACAAATCTTCATGATAATCTATCACATAAGATGTTAAAGGTTTGGTGAAGCTTGGCCATCCACATCCTGCATCGTATTTATCTTCAGATGAAAATAGGGGTTCGCCAGTGGTGATGTCCACATAAATTCCCTTTTCCTCAAATTTATCATATTCACTGGTAAATGGTCTTTCCGTTCCAGCTTCTTGGGTGACGTGATATTGTTCTTCTGTAAGTCTTTCTTTTAAAACTTCGTCAGTTGGCTTTTCGTATTCTCCATACAGAGGAACATCTGCGAGACTTAAATCCACATGACAATATCCCATGGGATTTTTTTCCAAATAATCTTGGTGATACTCTTCTCCAGTTACATAATTGTTAAGTTTTTCTATTTCTACGACTATTTCTTTGTCATAGTCTTTTCTTTTTAAATCAACCAGATATTTAACCCTATCCAAAACTGCATCATCTGTGGAATAAATTCCCGTACGATATTGGCGCCCAATATCTCCACCCTGTTTGTCTACACTGGTCGGGTCGATAATTCTAAACAAATGGTCCACAATTTCTGTTAAGCTGATTTTGTTTTCATCATATTTAACATAAAGAGCTTCTACGTGATCTGTCTTTTTTAAATCTTCATAAGTGGTTTCTTCTGTCTTTCCATTTGCATAACCCACTTCAGTTTCTAGAATCCCATCTAGTCTTTGGAAATATCCCTCCACTCCCCAAAAACATCCACCAGCTAAATAAATTTCCTTTACAGACGAACTTCCCAATTTATTAATATCTACTGTTTTAACATTATTCATAATTAATTCTGTCTCCTTCCTATTCTTTGCACACGCTACAAAGGTCAATGATATCAAAATCATAAAAATTAAAATTAACTTTTTCATATATCTCACCTTGAATAATTTATTCCCTTTATGTCCAGATTTATTCTAATTCCATAAATTTGACTTAAATTCTCAATTAGATTAAAATTTATTAGAGTAGGTGATTTTATGGATAGTATCCTTTTTAAAATTCAAGATACGGTTATAGATTATGCAAACGTAATCTCTAATATTACCCACGTAGATGTGGAAGTTATGGACACAAATTTTCGCAGAGTGGCAGGAACTGGTATCTTTGAAAATCGAATAAATGAAAATATGGAAAATGAAAGCTTTATATATCAAAAAGTTTTAGATTCTGGAGAAATTATGATAGTTCACAATCCCAGAGTCGACGACATATGCAAAGACTGTCCAACTAAAGATGCTTGTGCAGAAACTTTTGAAATATCCGCTCCGATAAAACTCGAAGGAGAAACGATTGGCGTAATCGGGATGATGAGTAATGACGAAAAAACCAAAGACGTAATCACAGAAAGTCTAGACGACTATCTAGGTTTATTAAATCAAATTTCAGATTTCATAGCAACAAAAGCCTATGAATTTGGGGATTTAGAAAGACTTATGGAAACAGTAACTGCCTTAGAAGACGTTTCAAAACACGTTGAACAAGGGGTTCTTATCATAGATAGAGATGACAAACTTATTAATATAAACAATAGCGCAAAAAAACAATTAGGCATTAATGACAATCAATTGCGAGAGATTGTAAAGATAACGGATACTGGCGACTCCATAGAAAATGCAGATGAATATGTAATTCAAATTGGAGATAATCATTACACCATAATTGGAAATGTGGTAAATCTAAAAAAATACAACAATCGAGTGAGAAAGATCGTCATTTTCTCCCACTTAAATCAAATCGTAAGTGAAATAAATAAAAACCAATCCCTAATTTATCCATTGGCAATTGAAAACATCATAGGAATTAGCGAAGAGACTGACCGATTGCGCCGAGAGATATTGAAGGTTTCCAAGTCTAAATCTACTGTCATGATAACAGGAGAAAGCGGAACTGGTAAGGAAATGGTAGCTACTGCTATTTGGAAAAGTAGCGATAGAGAAGACCAATCCTTCGTCGCTGTAAATTGTGGCGCGATTCCTGAGCCACTATTGGAAAGTGAACTGTTCGGATATGTTAAAGGAGCTTTTACAGGGGCCGACGACAAGGGCAGAATAGGTAAGTTCGAGTTAGCTAATAACGGAATAATTTTTCTAGATGAAATAGGAGATATGCCTCTTTATTTACAAGTGAAACTACTAAGAGTTTTACAAGAAAAAGAAATTACAAG
>JAAZCH010000291.1 GCA_012513395.1 Tissierellia bacterium | reverse complement strand
TTCAGGAACAATTTTATCTAACGTAAGAAACAAGGACTCTGGAGAAATCGGTGAACTTCTTACAGGCCTTATGGGAGAGATTAAGAGCCTGGATGTAGAAGAACTAGGAGAAGAAAAAAAGGGATTCCTGAAAAATCTTCCATTCTTTAAAGAAGCTCAAAAGAAAGTGGACAATATGATGGTGAAGTACGATACAGTTGAAAGCTCAATTAATAAAATTGAGAGCCGACTAGAGCAATCAAGGACTGGATTGGTAAAAGATATCGTTGTATTTGACCAATTATACGAAAAGAACTTGGATTACTTTAAAGAAATTCAATATCATATTGTGGCAGGAGAAGAAGTTTTGAGAGAAACTAGGGAAGAAGTTATTCCAAGACTTCGCCAAGAAGCCATCGAATCTGGAGAGCAAATGGATGCCCAATTGGTTAAGGATTTCGAAGACAGTTTGAATCGTTTTGAAAAGAAAGTTCACGACCTTAAACTTTCTAAAACCATGGCTATACAAGTGGCGCCTCAAATTAGGCTTATCCAAAATAACGACAAATTGCTAGTAGACAAGATTCAAACAGCAATTCTAAATACAGTACCCCTTTGGAAATCACAAATGGTAATAGCTTTGGGCTTACAAAATCAACAAGCGGCGTTAAAAATGCAAAGGGAAGTTTCGGATACTACAAATGAATTGCTCCGAAGAAATTCTGAAATGTTAAAACAAAATACCACAGGAGTATTGGAAGAATCTGAAAGAGGAATTATAGATTTAGAAACTCTACAGCAAGTTAATAAGGATTTAATAGAAACTATAGAACAAGGAATCATCATCCAAAGAGAAGGAAGACAAAAAAGATTATTAGCAGAACAAGAGTTATTGAAGCTAGAAGAAAATCTAAAACAAACTCTTCTTAGAACTATGGACGACGATAGAAAAATTCCCATAGAGAGAAATTAAGACAAGTGTTTAAAATAAAAAACAAAGAAATTTTAAATAGAAAAAATCTGATGGCTATCATTGCATTCGTGTTGGTGATAGCCATTGGCATAATTACTAAATTTACAAGTGGCGGAATCTTAGGAGAAGAAAATATTTACTATATTCTAGGTGGAACTAATAGAAATGTTATTTTGCTAAATATAGCCAAAATTTTTGCTTTTATTGGATCGCCGAAATTTTTGGTTCCGACAATTTTTGTGATTTTTCCAGCTAGCATATATATTAACAAAAGACTATTTAGTTTAGGACTTTTAATTTCAACAGCAGGCTCATTTATTTTAAATCATACCATAAAGTCGATATTCCAAAGACCAAGACCTTTGGAGTATATGTTAATGACTGAAACTTCTTATTCTTATCCTAGTGGACATACTATGACTAATACATGTATATATTTGTTTTTGGCATATTATTTTAGCAAAGACAAAGATGCCAAGACAAAAAGTCTGTATTATTCCATAGCTATAATGATTTCTGGGATAATGGGTATGAGTAGAGTGTATTTAGGAGTTCATTATAT
>JAAZCH010000290.1 GCA_012513395.1 Tissierellia bacterium | reverse complement strand
TTCAGGAACAATTTTATCTAACGTAAGAAACAAGGACTCTGGAGAAATCGGTGAACTTCTTACAGGCCTTATGGGAGAGATTAAGAGCCTGGATGTAGAAGAACTAGGAGAAGAAAAAAAGGGATTCCTGAAAAATCTTCCGTTTTTTAAAGAAGCTCAAAAGAAAATGGACAATATGATGGTGAAGTACGATACTGTAGAAAGCTCAATTAATAAAATCGAGAGCCAACTAGAACAATCCAGAACTGGCTTGGTAAAAGATATCGTCGTATTTGACCAATTATACGAAAAGAACTTGGATTACTTTAAAGAAATTCAATATCATATTGTGGCAGGAGAAGAAGTTTTGAGAGAAACTAGGGAAGAAGTTATACCAAGACTTCGCCAAGAAGCCATCGAATCTGGAGAGCAAATGGATGCCCAATTGGTTAAGGATTTCGAAGACAGTTTGAATCGATTTGAAAAGAAAGTTCACGACCTCAAACTTTCCAAAACCATGGCTATACAAGTTGCACCTCAAATTAGACTTATTCAAAATAACGACAAATTATTAGTAGACAAGATTCAAACGGCAATTCTAAATACAGTACCCCTTTGGAAATCACAAATGGTAATAGCTTTGGGCTTACAAAACCAACAAGCGGCATTAAAAATGCAAAGGGAAGTTTCAGATACTACAAATGAATTGCTTCGCAGAAATTCTGAAATGTTAAAACAAAATACCACGGGAGTATTGGAAGAATCTGAAAGAGGAATTATAGATTTAGAAACTCTACAGCAAGTCAATAAGGACTTAATAGAAACTATAGAACAAGGAATCATCATCCAAAGAGAAGGAAGACAAAAAAGATTATTAGCAGAACAAGAGTTATTAAAGCTAGAAGAAAATCTAAAACAAACTCTTCTTAGAACTATGGACGACGATAGAAAAATTCCAATAGAAAGAAATTAGGACAAGTGTTTAAAAGAAGAAAGAAAGAATTTTTAAATAGAAAAAATCTGATGGCTATCATTGCATTCGTGTTGGTGATAGCCATTGGCATAATCACCAAATTTACGAGTGGTGGAATTTCAGGAGAAGAAAATATTTACTATATTCTGGGTGGAACTAATAGAAATATTATTTTGCTAAATATAGCGAAAGTTTTTGCTTTTATTGGATCGCCTAAATTTTTGATACCAACAATTTCTGCATTTTTTCTATTTACTATATATACTAACAAAAGACTATTTAGTTTAGGACTTTTAATTTCAACAGCAGGTTCATTTATTTTAAATCACACGATTAAGACTATTTTCCAAAGACCAAGACCTTTGGATTTCATGTTAATGACTGAAACTTCTTATTCTTACCCCAGTGGACATACTATGACCAATACATGTATATATTTGTTTTTGGCATATTACTTTAGCAAAGACAAAGACGACAATACAAAAAGTTTGTATTATGCCATAGCTATAATGATTTCTGGGATAATGGGTATGAGTAGAGTGTATTTAGGAGTTCATTATATTAGCGATGTAGTGGGTGGATTTTTGGCAGCGTATTTCTTTTATCATTTTTCTACAGAATTTTTAAAGAAATCTAAAT
>JAAZCH010000289.1 GCA_012513395.1 Tissierellia bacterium | reverse complement strand
TTCAAAGATGCGTTATAGATAATTTCTATATTTTTTCTAGGAGAAATTTCCAACATCTCGTCTTGAATATCTGAAAATAAATTAAAGTCAAAGGTAGTAAAATTCTCCCTCTCTAAAATCTTATCCAAATTACTCATCTTGTAATATTCTCTGGCTATTTCTTGTTTAAAACAAGTACACTCTTCGGATTCTATAAAGCCCGTGTCTTTGCATTTTTCGCAGTAGTAACTGGGTTCTAGATAGTCTTCAGGGTATCCATGAAGCATAAGCTCAGCGGTTTTAGCAGCTTCCAAATCTCCTAGTTCAGTTGCGTAGTCTACGTCTTTTCCCCTTAGTAATTCCAATCCACTTTTAATGGCGATTTGTCTAATCTGATTATCGATATCTTCTATTAGAGGAATTTCTTCATATAGATTTTCTATTTTGGCTTTTCGAATTTCTTCACTTTCCATGCGTTTTACTTCGTATTCTCTTAGGAGTTTTTTATAAATATTGGATTTACTATTCACCTTGTTCACCTCGTCTTCGAGTTAATTCCCTAGCAATTTTATTCAAATCTTCATTGGAATATTCAGAGCTTTGGCCAGTGAAATTTTGGAATTTCGTTTTGGCAGCTGAAGGTTTTCTAGTAGTTCTTATGTCTTTTTTCTCAATATCTTCAAGGGTTTCCACGCCCAAGTCTTTCCATTTTAATAGTATGCTGTTTACATAATTTATAGAAGGTCTAGAAATCTGTGACGTTCTGGATATGGCTTCGTCAATTACTTCTTCTGAAAATTTATGATGATCGTACCAAGAGTTAATCAATTTTATTTCAGGCTCCGACACTGTTCTAAATTGCAGCCCCATTTTTCTAAGGACTGAATTTTTTCTCACGTATTTTTCGTCAGTGGCTTTTAATTCTGCTTCTATATCTTCCACTGTGGAGAGCTTTTTGTCGTACCAAGACATCACTATTGCCCTTACGTAATTTATGCTCACTCGTTTTTTCTTTTCCGTGGCGAATTCTATGGCGACTTCCACCATTTCCGGACTCATATTAAAATCAGAAATCCAGCTGATGATTTCCATCTTCTCCGTAGGTGTAGTGGGTCTTCTCATGAAGTAGTCCACGTTGTTGAACATATTTCGTATGGAGTCACTTCCCATTAAATCCACTAGCACCTGTTCTCTAGGTCTTTCTTCCATTACGGTTTGGGACTGGATGAGTCTTAATTTTAGATTTTTAAAAACTATATCATAAGTTTCGTCTATCTTAAGTACTTTTTCTACGACTCCTTCCTTTTCCCAATAGTCCCAGGCATTTTCCACATCTTGCAAAGTCAGTCTTAAATTTTTTGCCAATTTTTCGTTATCTAGTCTAAAATCACTTGCATTTGAAAGCATATTTTTATAGGCATACAAATAAACCTTTACGTAAGATCCATTGGCCATGGGCATAAAATCTTCTATAAAGATATTTTCTATCTGTGTACTTCCAAAGTCTATATCACTTTTTTCAATAACAAAGTTCAAATTTAAATTCCTCTTTCTGTAATTCCATCCTGTAAATATA
>JAAZCH010000288.1 GCA_012513395.1 Tissierellia bacterium | reverse complement strand
TACCATCACCTTGTCGCCATTTACAAAAATAAAATATTCTTTCTTTACCATTAAAAAAACCTCCTTAAATTTCTTTTTGTGTTTTGAAATTCAAGGAGGCTGGTGGAGCTCTTGCTTTATTCATTTGTTTTCACCTAATTTGGGGAATAAAAAAAGCCACGAAGTAATCCGTGGCCATTCCATAATATTTAAGGCAAAACTTGCCTTATGATATTAGATTAAATTAGATGAAGTCCCATTACAGTAGCAACTAAGTTCCAAGCTCGTCCCAAGTTTGTCCCATTATAGTCTCAATCAAGTCTCATAAGGTTGAGCCATCTCAGCTACCATAGGCAGTTCCTGTATGGCTTGTAATGCTTCAATGACATCTGGCAAGGCATATCCAAAAATCATATTCCCAAAAGCTTCTGTCGCCTTATTTAAATATCTAAAATAAGTTGATCTGCTCATATTATGAACAGACAATAATTGCTCACAGGTTCTGGCTTCCTGCGTAAAGTATCTTCGTCTTAAAATCTCAGCATAAAGTTCCCCATCATTTGGATATCTACTAAGTCTCTCTAAAGATAAATCCATAAGTTCTAATAAAGATAAGCTCACATTGATATCGATTAAGCTTTCTTCTAATTTTCTTACATCAACATCTGTATCTACCTCTAAAAAACTAATAACTAAATCTTCCAAGTGTTGTCTTCTACTTGCATAAACTTCCTGGTCTTTCATCTGGATTCGATCCTGAACATGAAAGCTTACTTTGCTATAAAGTTTGAGTAGTAATTTCGCATTATGCTTATAGGATTCGTATGAATCTCTTGTACCTGTATTTTCTGTAATTTTTTTCAATTTTCCACCTCATATTTGCACCTTCAGTAAATTTTTATGGACATCACTAATCGTCCAACAAAATCTTTATCTTTGCTAGAAAGAGCCTTTGTAATTCTATATCCGCTTTCTATTACTCTGCTATCCTTGATTACAATGTAATCATTCTTCTTGTATTTTGCTTTTTTATCTATAAAAATGATGCTGTTGTTGGTGATATCATGAGGAAGCACACCATCCTCCTCACTTGCGATTGAACAAAAAACATCATCAAATAACATAATTCCTGTAACGCCAACTAGTACATCAAGAATCATTGGCTCATAGTTTTCTCTTATAAATTCCGCCTTCAATGTATCCTCCTGTTTTTAATTTCTTTCTATATATTCTGATTGACATAATATGACTTTCAAAGTAAAATATAGACATTGAATGTCTTGTTTTATATTATCTTAAGCCACTTAATGGCTTCTGTCAATACCATTTTAAACTTTTAAGACTTTCAATGGCATAAAGGAGGATATGAAATGAACTTCGCCCAACAATTAAAAGATTTAAGAAAAGAAAAAAACTTAACCCAAGAAGAATTGGCAAAAAAGACTGGCATCTCGCTAAGAACAATTTCCAGATATGAACTTGGTGACACACTCCCTCGTACCAAAAAATATTATGAAAAAATTGCAGAAGCTCTTGATGTAGATGCTGATTATTTCTTATCTCAAGAAGCTAATTTCTTAATCAATGCTCGTAATGAATTTGGTTACAAGGGAGCAAAAAATGCTGAGGAACTTGTTAATGGCATGATTGGACTAATGGCTGGTGGAGAACTGCCTGATGAAGATAAGGCCACAATACTTGATGCAATGCAGGAAGCTTTTTATATGGCCAAGCTAGAAAATAAGAAATACACACCTAAAAAATATAGGATCGAGGAAGAATAAAATTGTAAGGAGGGTCAGCTGTGAATCAAAAAAGAAGCT
>JAAZCH010000039.1 GCA_012513395.1 Tissierellia bacterium | reverse complement strand
TCGAATGTCCACTATGTGGTGTTGGAAAAGACGAATTCTCTCCAATCGACTAATTTTTGAATTATTGCTTTAATAGCAAGACTTAAAGGAACTGAGATTTTCTCAGTTTCTTTTTAAAATTATTTATGAGAAGTGATGAATTGGAAAAATTATTAGGAATAAAGAGTAAATATGGAGTGTTTTACAAAGATGGAAAGCATTATATCCAAGAAAATGCTGCTGTAATTTATAAAGGTGACAAAATCCTCTATGCAGGAAGCATAAAAGATGCTGAAGATAAATACATAGAAGTAGAGTTTCAAGACTTGGGTGAAAGTCTTGTAGCTCCAGGCTTTATAGATTTAGATGCTCTAGGCGATATCGACCACTGCCTAATCACCACAGACTTCCCCAAGGAAAGATCTGACGATTTAAGATGGTCTCAAGATTGGTTCGACCAAAGAGTGGAGCAATTAAGCTTGGAAGATGAAGTTTTTAAAAGTTTATATGCATATGTTCAACTAATCCGCCATGGAGTTACTACTGCGATGCCTATTACCTCGGTAATATGTAAACGAGATGGAGAAACTTTGGAAGAAATCGAAGGCGCAGCTGAGAATGCAATTAAATTGGGACTTAGAGTTTATTTAGGGCCTAGTTTTGTTATGCAAAAGCCAGTTTTTGTAGATGGGAGACAAGTTTTAATTCCCCTGACTGAAGAAGAAAAAGAATCGGGACTTAAGAACGCTGAATTCTTCGTTAAAAAATGGAAAGAAATTGACAATCCTTTAGTAAATCCCGTAGTTGTTCCAGAAAGAATAGAACAACAAACCACAGAATCCCTAAAGCGTTCCAAGGAAATCGCTAAAAAGTATGATGTTCCCATTAGGCTTCATGCTACCCAAGGAACTTTCGAATATGAATATATAGAGAAAAATTACAATATGACTCCAGTGCAGTATTTAGATTCAATTGGATTTTTAGATGAAAAAACTTTAATTCCCCATGGTCTTTACCTGGGAACTACGAAGTTCACCAAAGACAATACAACTACTGATATGGATATTTTAAGAGATAAAGGTGTATCCATAATTCACTGCCCTCTCGTGTATGGAAGATTTGGAACAGCATTGGACAGCTTCGGAAGATACAAACACCACGGAATTAAAATGTCCATGGGAACTGATACTTTCCCACCAGATTTCTTTGAAAATATAAGAGTAGGAAGTTTTTACGCAAGATATATTGATGAAGATAGGGAAGAAAATAACTTCGCCTCTTACTATGAGTCAGCGACTCTTGGAGGAGCTAGAGCTTTGGGAAGAGAAGATTTAGGTCAGCTCTCAGAAGATGCAATGGCAGATTTAATAGTAATTCCCCTGGACGATTTCTCTCTAGGAGTAATTGACGATCCACTAAAAACAGTTTTGATGATGGCAAATGGAAGTAACGTTCGAGATGTCATGATTGGTGGCAAATGGGTTATGAAAAATCGAGAAATCCCAGGAATCAATCTGAACGAATTAAGACAAAAAGCAGAAGTTTATTACGAAAAAATGAAACAATCTTATATCGATAGAAGTAATAATAACGAATTAAATATGGATGAATTTTTCCCCACTATAACTTGATTTATAAACTTACTTTTTCGTATGAAATAAAAGTAAAAAAACAGGACATGATAAATGAATAATGAAAAAATATACAAAATGAGTTTTGCCAAAGTCTATCCCCTTCTAGTTCAAAAAGCAGAAAGAAAAGGGAGAACAAAAGCAGAAGTAGATGAGATAATAACTTGGTTAACTGGATATAATAATCTAGAATTAAATGCCATCATAGAACAAGACACAAACTATGAAGAATTCTTTAATAATGCACCGAAACTAAACCCCAATGTGGACAAAATAAAAGGTGTAGTATGTGGTATTCGCGTAGAAGAAATCGAGGACCCATTAGTCAAAAAAGTTCGCTGGCTAGATAAACTAATTGATGAATTGGCCAAAGGAAAGTCTATGGAAAAAATTTTAAGAAGTTAATATGTAATAATTTGGAAAATAGCTTTGCTACTAAATTTTTAGAAAGTAAAGCTATTTTTTATAAAATCTTGCACCTATAAAGCTGGCAACTAAAGAAATCCCTCCAAAGATTATACTATAAGGCCATGAACTAGAATTATAGTAAATAAATACTGTTGGAATAAATAAAAGTCCCACAACTATAGGAAAGATAATGTCAAAACCTTTTTTCATACCAAACACAAACCCATCAATCATAATGACCAAAGGAATTAATAAAAGTAATACAAACATAGCTGAACCTGTGTCTCTGATTAGTATTGGCATAAAATAAAAACAAAAAATTATCACCGTCAGATAAATTGACATATCTTTTATCCTATCTTTCATATTCTATCCCTCAACATACTTTCTAAACTAATTTTTAATTCTTCAATATTTAATATGGCATTTTCAATTTGTTTTATTGCATTATTTATTTTTTCTTGAACCATAAAATCCGCAATGAAGCCGTCAAAGAAATAATCCGCAAAGGTCAAAAAATCTCCAGTTTCTATATTTACATCTATGATGGTCTCTAGGTCTTTTAGTTCTAGATTCAAAACCTCGATAGCTTTTTGGGCTTTAGAAATATTTTTCTCCACATCTTCCATCTTTTCTCTTTTGATCATAGTCGCAAAAAAACCACCACCTAAGATGTCAAACATCCCCCAATTACCTGCAGACTTCGCAAATTTCTCAGCTTCTTTCAGATATAGCAGCGCATCGTCAGCCGCATTAATAGCTTCTTGTATTTCTAGATTAATATCTTTCATTTTATCACCTGTTAAATTATTACCCAATTTTATAAATAATACCTAAATAAAAATGCCACAGATTGTCCCATGGCATTTGAATATCGATTGTTATTTGTCTTCGTATAACCTTATTTGATTAAAAATCTCTTCAGATAATAAATTCATCACCTTTTTGCCTTCAACAATATCTTCTAAGTCATCTGTTAAAATTGAAATATAATATTTTCCTTTTGGTGTTGTCAGTATACCTGTATCATGAAGTGTAGCTGCTAGATTTCCAGTTTTATGAGCAAATTTATAATCTAATGGCAAATATTGACCAGCATGATCTGTTAAAATTTGATTAGATAACATTTCTAACATATCATTCCTAAGATCTAAAGAAATATCTTCGTGGCGTTCTATGTTTTTTAATATTTTAATTTGTTCACTTGCCGTTGTGTAATTGTCTAAACCACGCTCCCTTGCATCTCCATCCATCATATGCCTTTCTAGTTTAGTTTTATTGAATCCATATTTTTTTATTTCTGAATTTATATAATCCATACCAGCTAAATCAATCATTAAATTTGTAGCAACATTATCACTCAGAACAATCATTAAGTTAGCAATATCTGAAACTGTAAGTTCCAAATCGGGAGTTGCTAGATTTTGTAAAATACCGCATCCAACTACTCTTGGTGTATCATTTATAGGAATCAATTCGTTTTTATTTAGTAACCCATCATTTATTTTCTTATATACTGACCATAAAATGAATAATTTAATAGTACTAGCCGACGGAAAAATTTCATCGGAATTATAATCCATGAGCACAGTTTCATCATCTCTTTCTACAGCAATTCCTTGTCGTCCAGGTATGCTATTTGCTATTCTTAATATTTTTTTGTCATCAAACATTTTTGCCTCCCATTATATTCCACTGGAACTATAAATAAAACCTCTGACTACTACATATAGTATTGTGAAAACTGCAATCATCATTCCATTCTTAAGCATTGGCTTAAGGCTACTTGAACGAGCTAAACCCATCTGCCCAACCATATCGCCTGTAGGATATGCAAACGAGGTGATTTGAGATCCTACTAATAATACTAGAGCCCATAATCCCATAGGTATATTCATGTCACTTACAAATGCAGCAAACATATCGTTCATAACTTTTGCTTGAGCAACGGCTGCTCCAGAAACTCCAAATATTCCTATTAAAGTTGATAGTATCATAAATCCAACTGACCCTACCTGTGACATGATTGGATTCATCAATTCAGCTATTGCCGTGAAAGCACCTGATGCAGTAATATATCCCATAAATGGGTCATATAATACAAACATAAAGAACATTTTATACATCCTAGATCCGCCAGTTATTATTGCACTTACAATTTCACCTGGATTCATACCCCCTACTAATCCTGTTACGAAGGAGACAACTAGCATAACTGTCAATACAAAAGCCGCTCCTCCCTTGAATAATATTCCATAGACTATCATAACTAGCATTGCTATCAAAAATACAAGCGTTGCATTTTTAGCCTGTTGAGTAATATTAACTTGTTTGGTATCTGCCATATCTTCAGCAGTATATGACTCAATTCCTTCCGTTTCTTTCTGTGTTTTCTTCGCATTAATATAAGTAATAATCCACAAAACTATAGAAATGGGTATTCCTGCGTTTATTAAAAACTCACCATAAGAAACACCAGTCAATTCCATATAAGTTACAACAGGAGGTGTAAACGGCCCTAAATACAATCCCGTTGCCCCTGCTCCATGGAGTAATACAGATAAAGTGCTTGGGGTAATTCCCATACTCGCAACAATTGGAATAATTATTGGTGCAATTATAGCATTAGCTCCAGCTAAAGTACCTAATAATGCCACTAATAAGCAAGATGTGAACATGACAGCAACTGTAACTGAATTTCTAGATTTAACTCCCGATTTTGTTACAATTGTAGTTACAATCGTATCAGCTACTTGTGTTTGTCTAAGTACCTCGCCTAGACCAGCACCCATCATGATTATGAAGCCAACTAATGCCATAAACGAGCCTAGTGCAGAATATAAACTAGCGCCAAATTCAATAGGCGTTTGTCCAGTCATAATAGCTCCAATAACTGTGCACAATAGAACAACAAATGCAATATCTCTACCTTTAAATGCTAATACTATGTACACTAATAATGGTATTAGCCCCAATATTGCTGGTAATCCAAAAATCATATCCTTTCCTCCTTCATAATAATCAGAATAATTAATTTTTAATTATACTAACAATAGTATATATCAGATTAAGTAATTAGTAAATTTAACTTTATACTCTTTAAGTTGGATGTACAAACAAAAAGAAAGCTAATTTTATTTCATTTTAGCTTTCTTTTAATTTAACATTTACGTTTATAAGTTTTTTCTATATCCATCCAAGATCCATGGCCAGTCTGTTTGGATTATATTTACTCCTTTTTCTAAAGCCAGATCCCAGACGTCAAATCCATTTATTATGGCGTTGTCGTCATGGATATCTCCGAATAGATCTGTCTCGTCGTCTAGCTTTTCTGAATTTATTATTACATCAAGTCCACGACTTCTCACTTCTTTGACGGATTCTTTTTTAAATAATTCTCCATCTTCTGTGAAGGCTATCATTTCAGCTCCAATCAGATTTATTCCCGGGTATTCTTGCACAATGTCCAATTCTTCCATGGAATAAATTATTGGAAAATACATATATTTCACTTTATGATTGTTAAGTAACTCTAATAGTTTTCTATCTACTTTGGACTTGAGCAAAATGTGTTTTGCCTTGTCGAATTTATCCAAATATGGCAGGAGTTCTTCCCAGTAAAACCAAGAGCGATCTATATTTATCAGCTCATCTCCTTGTAGCGAATTCAAAACGTCTTCCAATCTCGTAGGTGATTGTCCTTTTATATGACGTAGGCTGTTAAAATATTTCAACTTATCTATCTCTTCTGAATGCAAATCCCTGATGTCAAATTTCTCTCCAAATAATTTAAGCTCTACTCCATCGTGGAAAAGATAAAATACTCCGTCTTTGGAAGGAAGCACATCTATTTCTGCAATATCTGCACCGGAGATGAAACTAGCCTTTACGGATTCTATAGTATTTTCTATAATATTTCCTGCGAAAACTCCCCTATGGGCGATTATCAAAAATTTTTCTCTCGCCGTAAGCTTATCCAAAATTGTATTTTCTATTTTAATCATCTCCTCTTTTTAGATTTTATACCGCCTCTGGCTTCTGCACTTTGGGTACCTCTGCCGTAAACTACATAAAGCACTATGGTGCTTATGAGCATTAAAATTACCGAATAGACTAAGTTTATCGCTCTGGCATCTACAGATGCGGACACGTCAGCATTACTTCTGATTACTATCCCCAAAGTAGGTTTCGTCGGATGATATAAAAACGCTGATAAATCATAGTCGCTTAATTTTCCGTTAAAATTCAGTGCAAATAACGCTAAAGCTGTGGGTAATAATGCCGGCAAAATCACTTTGAACATGGTGGTAAATCCACTGGCTCCTAAAATCTTAGAAGCATCCTCCAAGTTTTGGTCAAAGGAATAATATGCTGCTTTAAGATATCTTAAAGTAGAAGGTATCATAACTATAAAATATGCTAATGGCACAATCCACTGATTTCCGACTAGCACAATATTAAACATCCAAGCCTTCGGTCTGTCGTATGTTAAAATAAGTCCCAAGGCTATCATCAAAGCTGGCAGCAGCCACGGAATGTAGAAAAAGTATTCCATAATTTCTGTAAGCTTGTTTTTATACTTCATAACTATTCTAACTACAACCAACATGGCGATTACGACTGCCGCTGCTGAAATAATAGAATAAATAAAACTGGTGACAAATGGTCCGTAAGATTTGCTATCAGTTAAAATTTTCAAGTAATTATTTACAGTAAATCCATCCATTGTGATAGTTGCGCTTTCAATATTTCTTCCACTTTGGAAAGAAAATAATATTACCAAAAGAACAGGCAAAGTATATATTAAAAATAATACATAAGAAATTATATGGACTATTGCATTGGCAGTACTATTGGTTATTTTTTGTTTCTTAATTCTAGTTTTTGTTTTAGAAATGGATAAAAAGTTTCCTTTCTTCTCATTTCGAGTTAATATGAATAACAAAAATAATTCAGATACACCCAGTAACAAAGACAATAGCGCTGCGATATCCCTAGACGCAGGTCTATTTGCCAAGGTTAAAATCAATGGCGATATGGTTTGAAAGTTCGGTCCACCTACCATAAGTGGCGCACTCATAGCTCCCAATCCCGTTTGGAAATTCATAATTATCAAAGTTATTATCGTGGGCATAAGTGTAGGTAGTACAACTTTTCTCAATATAATCCATTGATTCGCTCCCATATTTTGGGCAGCCTCTATGGTTCCGAAGTCTATGCCGTTGACTGCATTTCTAAAAAATAGCATATAATTCGAAGTACAAGCAAATGTCATGACAAATACAACAGCGAAGTATCCGTTAAACCAATGGGGATTTAAATTCGGAAATATATTTAAAAGTATATTGGTGATAACTCCCTTGCTACCGTAAACATACAAGTAACCTGAGTTTAAAATCATTCCACCAAATACCAAGGTACTCATAAATCCTATTCGCAAAATATTCGCGCCCTTGATATCGAAATACTCCGTTACCAAGACTATAAACACACCTACAATATTTACAGTAAAGGCCAGTGTAACGGCTAAAATTATAGAATTTCTAATGGCTTTCATAGATCTTTCTGATTGCATTACTTTGTCTATGGATCTTAGGGAGAATTCTCCATCTCGAATAAATGTCTCTCTGAGTACATTGACATTAGGTAAAATCAAGAAAGAAATAATAAACCAAGCAGTTATCGTAGCGAAAAGTATTAATGGAATTCTCGCTAGCATCTCTTCTCTTTTATAATTAGGTTCTGGAATCCTATTAGTATTTTCCATTACTCCACCTCATAAGACAAAATGTGGTGGGGATCTACATATAGAGTTACTTCATCTCCTACTTCCATAATCTTGTTGCCATCTTCTTTTTCATTACTTCTTACGATACTTCCGTGTATTTCGTAATCGTAAACCGATTGCAATCCGTAGAATTCTTTGTTCACAACTTTGCCAAGGATAGGTATGGATGCAGCATCATCTGGCAAAATCCAAGTTTTTATCTTCTCTTGGCGTATGTAGTTGTTGTTTTCTGGATTGATTTTGACATCCGATTTGGAATTTAAGTAATTTATCAAATCAGTCCCCAACTTATTAGCCTCACCGATAAAATTGCACACAAACTCAGTAGCAGAATGGTCGTAAATTTCCGTAGGAGTCCCCACTTGAGCCACATATCCGTTATCAAATACTGCAATATGATCTGACAAAACCAAAGCCTCTTCTTGGTCATGGGTGACATAAACTGCAGTCATTCCAGTTTCCTTTTGAATTCTTTTCAATTCTTCACGTAATTGTTTTCTAAGTTTTGCATCCAAGTTAGAAAGGGGTTCGTCGAATAAAACGATTTCAGGTTTTTTCGCTAAGGCTCTTGCAATTGCAATCCTTTGTTGCTGTCCACCTGACAATTCTGATACGTTTTTTTGCAACTGTTCATCTGTCAAGTTTACTAACTTCGCCAGATCTCCTACTCGTTCCTTGATGTAATCTTCTTTTTCCTTGTCCACTCTTAGACCAAAGGCAATGTTATCAAAAACCGTCATAGTGGGAAAAAGCGCATAAGATTGAAACACCATTCCCAAGTCTCTATGTTCCACCGGAACGTGGGTAATGTCCTTTCCATTGACGATTACAGAGCCCTTACTAGGTGGAGTAAATCCCGCCAATGCCCTTAGAGTTGTAGTCTTACCGCATCCAGAAGGTCCAAGAAAAGTGAAAAATTCCCCATCTTGAATTTCTAAATTCAATTCGTGTATAGCCACAAAATCCCCATATCTAATCTCAATATTTTTCATTTCTATCATAATGAAAACCTCCGATGTTAAAAGAAAACGCGGAAAAGCTCAACCTTTCCGCGTTTTATGAATTTTAATAAGGATACAGTTCTAACTCTACCTTTTCAATCCATTCATTTAAATGCTCTCTAACAAAATTCCAATCTACGTCCATTGGAGAAGTGGCATCTGCAAGTTCTTTAATTCTAGGTTGTACTCCGTCCAATGCCTTTTCATTAACTGGAAGAGAACCGAATTCATTTGCCCAAGCTGATTGAACTTCAGCTGATCCAAACCAATCTACGAATCTTTCTTGATCAGAATAATCTTTGTCGCCTTTGTTAATAATTCCAATTTGTTCTCTCATAGCGATAGCGCCATAAGGTGGATTAATTGGAGTCATCTTAAATTCAAATTCAGCTTCTTTTTTAGGAATACCACTGATATAGTCGAAGGAAATTGGAAGTTCTCCTGATTTGAATAAATCGTTTGAAGAAACTCCTTCTGGAACGTTATATCCATTACTTAAGAATTTTCCAACTTCTTCCCATCCTTGTTCAGAAATTCCAAGTTCGCCGTTAGGGTCTTGATACTGAAGTAGAATTGACAAAATAGATTTTTGGTTTGTTCCACCACTTAAATTGCCAGGAATTCTATATATATTTTTGTATTCAGGATTATTTCCTAAGTCTTCCCATTTCGTAGGAGCATCAGCTGCGTCCATAAATTCTTCGTTGTAAACCATGAAAATTCTTTGTTCAGTAATAGCGTGAAAGAATCCATCTCCTACCAAACTATCTGCAGGAAGTTCAGCTGCCCATACAGGTGTAAATGGAACCAACACATCTGAATCCACCAAAGAGAAAAACATACTCTCATCTAAACCAAAAGTTATATCCGCCAATGGAGCATTTTTTTCAGCAAGTAATCTGTTGAAAATATCTCCACCACCTGCATCTACAAACTCTAAATCAAATCCTTGACCCTTTGCTTGCTCAGCTAGCCACTCAGATCTTCCATCGGATAGGGAGTTGGAATAAACTGTAAGT
>JAAZCH010000287.1 GCA_012513395.1 Tissierellia bacterium | reverse complement strand
GGCTCAGGAAAAACAAAATGGCTTATTGACAGTGCTAATGAAGAATTTAAAACAGGAAATGGAAACATTGCATTTATCGACGTGGACGATGACCACATTTTTAGCCTAGACTTTAATATTAGACTTATCAATGTTACAGAGTACAAAGTAAGAAGCTTAGCTGCATTTTATGGATTTATATGTGGAATGATGGCTATGGATTATGATTTAGAAAAAATTTACGTAGACAGTATCTACAAAATTGTAGAATTTTCAGATGAGGATTTAATTAGAATCCACAAGGATTTAACAGAAATTAGTGAAGAACACGATACTAAAATATATCTGAACATAGACAAATTAACAAGTGAAATGCCTGAAAGCTTGAGAGAGTTTTCCGAAGAGGCAACATTAGTAAAATAATAGATTCAAATTAGATTGTAGGTGAATTATATAAATGAAGAATAAAAAAAATCTTAGGATTGTCTGGTTGATTTTAGCTGCTCTCATGATATTCGGAGCATTTGGACAAGTGATAGCGACTTTAATGTAGGAGGCATACCTTGATCGGGATTAGAAGGCGAAATGCTTTTGAAAAATTCTTCGAAAATAGATCTTTTTTAATTAAGATGTATGAAAATAATTCTATAACTAAACGAGAGTTCTTGGAAATGAATTATGAAGCCATAAAAAATTCTTGTATTAGACCTTTTGTGAAAATCGACAGTTTTGAAAAAGGATTGTATAATTATCAATACTATAACTCTCTAGCTAAATACTATAAAACTTTGGCTAGAGAGTTAAAGATGTCGAAAAATTACAAAAGAGATAGAAATACGTATTTGAATAAATGCGATCATTATTATTATTTAAAAGATGTATCATCTTTAAAATTGATTAAGTTTCTAGGTTTCAAAGGAGTTGAAGCCTATTTTATTGAAACAAAATCAGTAGGCTTAAGAGGAAAGTTATATGAAATAGTGTTGAGAGATTTTGAAGAAGCAGTTTTTCACTCAAAAGCAGAATGGCTATTAACAGAATTACAAGAAGCAGGTGTTTTTTTAGAAGGAAAACACAAATCAGTAATATCAGAATATATAGATGAAAGGTACTAATAACATTGACAAAGCAAGTAGCAGTTGTTACCGACACCAACAGTGGATTTAGTCTTGAGGATGAAAGGGCTGGGTTTTATGTACTTCCGATGCCTTTTATTATCGATGAAAATGAATACATCGAAGGGATTACTCTAGATAAGGAATTATTTTATAAATTTATGGAAGAAGGCAGAAAAATTTCTACAGTCCAACCTCCAATAGCAGAAATACTTAAGCTTTACAATAGGATATTAAAAGAGTATGACGAAATTTTACACATTCCCATGTCATCATCTTTAAGTGACACTTACCAGACTTGTGTGAGTGTAGCACATCATATAGGTGAAGGAAAAGTTTTTGTAGCTGATTCAAAAAAAATATCAGTTCCATTGAAGAGAAACTTACAAGATGTCTTGAAGTTTGTAGAAGAAGGACTGACGGCAGAAGAAATAAAAGATATCATAGAAAAGGATAATGATTCCATGACTGCATATGTAGCCCTAGACACCCTAAAATATCTTAAGACAGGTGGAAGAGGTTCAGCTGCATTAACTGCTATCGGAACGTTATTAAAAATTAAACCAGTCGTGTTTTTGGGACCAGGAAAGGTAGAACCAGCCAAAAATTTGCGAACTATGAATCAAGCAAAAGATTGGATAATTAGCAAGGCTGCAGAAATATTAAATGATAATCCTGACGAGTATTATGTGGACATTGCTCATACTAATTCATTAGATGAAGCAATATCTTTAAAAGAGCAAATAGTTGAAAAACTTAATTGGCATGATGAAATTTTAATAGAAGATTTGACTCTTAGTATAGCAACGCACATAGGACCAGGTGCTTTGGCAGTAGCAATAGCTAAAAAATTAAAAAGATAAAGTATCGCCATTTTTAGGAAGTTATAGAATATCTAAAGATGGCTTTTTCATATATAATGGAGGAATTATGGAAAGATATGGAAGAATTGAAAACAAAGATAAACGGGAAATAGTTTTGTTAAAGGGATATCCTTGTGTTTGGGGGAAGTGCGCGTTTTGTGAATACATCGATGACAATACAGTTGACCTAGATGAAATGGTAAATACAAATAAAAAAATCTTGGAGGAAGTTACTGGAGAATTTGGCAAACTAGAGGTTATTAATTCAGGAAGTGTTTTTGAACTACCACCACAAACTCTCATAGATATAAAAAACAAAGTCGATGAAAAAAATATAAAGACTATTGTTTTTGAAGTTTATTACAATTATAGAATGAGATTAGATGAAATCAGAGACTTTTTTAATGGGATAAATGTAGAGTTCAAAACTGGAGTGGAGACTTTTGATGAATACTTTAGAAAT
>JAAZCH010000286.1 GCA_012513395.1 Tissierellia bacterium | reverse complement strand
ATTATTTCCCTATGCCAAAATTAACGCGTTTTTATATTATTTATTAGTAGAAAAGACGGCTTCAAGAAATGAAATAGCTGCTTTGCTTTGGCCTGATGAAAGTGAAACAATTGCAAAAAAGAATTTAAGAAACGCACTATACCACACCAAAAAGAATCTACACCCAGATATAATTCTAAGCCCCAACAACACTATTTTACAGCTTAATGAGGAAATTGACATTTACCTAGATGTGGATGAACTTTCAGAAAACTCTGAGAAAAGACTGCATCTATATGAGGGGGAGTTTCTACAGGGATTTTACATAAAAGATGCAGAAGAATATGACGATTGGATTGGCCAAACTCGTTTTAATTTACAAAAAATTTATTACAACACTTTGTACAAAAAACTAGAAGCTAATATATCCATGGGAATTTATGAAAACGTCGAAACGACGATTCAGAAGTTAATTTCAATGGATAATTTAGACGAAAAAAATTATCAGCTATTGATGAACTATTATTTGAAAATAGGCAGAGTTACCAAAGCCATAGAAACTTATGGCGAACTGTTAGGCATCTTACAAAAAGAGTTAAAAATTGAACCCGACGAAGTGACTAAAAAACTCTACAACTATTCCTTGAGCAGACTCAATTTAGTTGACGAAAATTTGGATATGGAATCCTTTCAATTTGGACGCGAAGAAGAAATTGCGAGAATTATAAATGTGGCCAATAGATTTAAAAATAAAAATGAAATCAGCGCCATATTTGTCGATGGAGAAATTGGAATAGGAAAATCCACTTTAATAAAAAGAGTGTTTTACGATTTAAAAGACTCTTTTATTATCATCTCAATAAGATGTATTCAATTAGATATTCTCAGGCAGTACAGCACCTTGGAAAAACTAATGAAATCATTTCAAAAATATAACGTCTACTCTGAATTGTCCAAGGATATTAGCGAGATACTTAAAAAAATAAAAGAAGTACAAAAATTACATACATTTAGCGAAGAGGACTTATTCGCCATTGGAGAACTGGAAAGTCTACTAGAAGAGTTTTTTGAAAAGATAGGGAAGAATAGAAATTTGATAATTCACTTTGAGGATATACACTGGATGGATTTAAATTCCTTATCGATTTTAAACAAAATGCTTTTAAGAAATGAAAATATTTTATACTTTTTAAGTGGTCGCAGCAAGGGAAATATTGCCGTCGACGATTTAATCTCTACCTTATCTTACTATAGTAAAGTGGAGAAGGTGAAACTTAATCGTTTCTCCAAAGATTCCAGTATCAATTATTTAAAAAGAGCCATTCCAGATTGGAAAGATAACTCCATCCTAGAAGAAATATATGAGAAGTCAGAAGGATTGCCTTTATTTATGTGGGAGTATTCCAAGTTGGCAAGATCAGGACAATCTATAAAAGATATGACCTTGGAAATGGAAAATTCTATAAAGTCTAGATTTACTTATTTAAACGAGGAATACAAAGAAATGGTGGGAATTTTAAGCTTCTTCACCGAAGGATTTTTTGATGCAATTGTCCCAATTCTATTTAAAAAAAAGGACGAAGAGATCGTAAGGTTCCTAGACGAGCTTTTGAAAAGGGATATATTAAAAGAAAGTGTGTATAAAAATAATATAGTCTACAACTTTACCCACGAGAGGATTAGAGAATATTTGTATTCTACTATTTCCAAAACTAAAAGAAAAAATTACCATAACGAAATAGGAAACTATTTGGAAAAAATAAATATTGATGGTTTCGATGGCATAGAGAGAAGTCAGGCACTTGCTTATCATTTTAGAGAAGCAGGAGAATTTACAAAAGAACTAAATTACAATATAGAAATTTTAAATCATCGTTTGAACTTTGTTCATGAACTTTTTCCTGTATTGGGGATGAGAGGGGATAGTGGCAGTAACAAGATGCACATATCCCAAGAAGAAGCTAAGAAGATGCTGAGAAAGCTTAAAGAAGATTTGGACAAGGTAAAAAACAACGAGAACTATGAAAGTATTCAATACCTAGAACTCAAATTGGACTACATGAGAGGAAGATATCTAATACGCTGTGGTAATTACGAAGACGGGTTGGAAGACATTAAGTATGTAATAAAGAGAAGTATAGTTTTAAAGGAAAAAGACTATGAGATAAATGGCTATAAGCAAATGATATTTTATAATATCCAAAGGAATAACCCAACAGAGATGATTAAGTATATAGATAAGTCTTTGGAATTAGCAGTGGAGTGTAATTATCACTCGGAGATTGGAATGTTTTTGCGATTGAAGGGCTTGTATTATTTAATGATAGGAGAATATAAAGTGTCTGAGGGATTCTTACGGGAATCTATCAGTTCCTTTAGCGTTACGAAATCCATAGCGGATATATACTCGATTAATATTGCAGCTGCACATAATTACATCGGAGAATT
>JAAZCH010000285.1 GCA_012513395.1 Tissierellia bacterium | reverse complement strand
TGTGGTTTTGGATTAGGAGCCGTACCTACTGCAATGGCAAATATGTCAACTCTTACCGCAAAATACGGACCCTCTCCAAGAGCATTTTTCATAGTCCCATTGGTAGGGAGTTTATTTATAAATGTTGTTAATTCGTTTTTCATAACACTAGCAATAAATATAGCAGCCATGTTTTAAACTGTAAAAAAAATTATAAATTAATCTTGACTTTAATATTAAACTATATTAAACTAAGAAACAGAAATCAAAATTGACTTTGAAGAGAAGAGTAAGCATGTGAATACTTTTATAGAGAGCCCAGTATGGTGGAAATGGGTAGAGGATAGCAAGCCGAATATGGTCTTGGAGTCGAGGTGTCGAATTTTTAGACATTTACGTGAAGCACACGTTACAGTGCAAGAGTATTAATGGTTTAATTCCAGCGTACTTGTTGAGGTATAGATCGCGAGGTCTATATAAATTTAGGGTGGTATCACGATGCTTTCGTCCCTTTGCATATTTGCAAAGAGATGAAAGCTTTTTTTATTGTCATGACAAGAAATTGATTTCAAAAATAAATTCTAGGGAGAAGATCATGAGTTATAAGGAAATTATCGACAGAACAGTTGAACAAAAGGTAGACGTTTATAAAAATATCGCCCTTGAGATTCACGATAAGCCAGAAGTTAGCAATTATGAATTTTTCGCGTGCGAAGTTTTATCTAAGCGATTAAAAGAAGAAGGTTTTGAAGTAGTTACAGATGTCGCAGGTCATAGAACTGGCTTCGATGCCAGATATAAAAGCAAAAAACCTGGACCAACAGTGGTATTTTATGCAGAATACGACGCACTTCCAGGGATAGGTCATGCTTGTGGGCATAATCTATTTGGAGCTACTTCGTCTCTAGCTGCTGTGGGATTAAAAAGCGTAATAGATGAGGTAGGGGGAGAGGTTAGAGTTTACGGAACTCCCGGAGAAGAAGGGGGAGAAAATGGAAGCGCCAAAGGAAGTTTTGTAAGGGAAGAATTTTTTGACGATGTAGATATCGCTTTAGGAGTTCATCCCAGCGACAAACACGGAATCACTTCTAAGACTCTTGCAAACGACCCGGTGGACGTGGAATTTTTCGGACGAGCGTCCCACGCAGCAGGAGCTCCTGAAAAAGGAATCAACGCACTAGATGGAATTATACAAGTCTACAACGCATCCAATGCTTTAAGAGAACATCTAACAGACGATGTGAGAATCCACGGAGTTATCACTCATGGTGGAGAAGCTCCCAACGTAGTTCCAGATTATGCCAGTGCAAGGTTTTATTTAAGGGCAAAATCCAGACCGATTCTTACGGACTTATACGGAAAATTTGAAAATATAGTTAAGGGTGCCAGCTTACAAACTGGAGCGACTTACAAATTCGGATTATTTCAAAATAGCGTAGACAATGTAGTACCTACACCGATATTTGATGAAGTATATGAAGAAAACCTAAATCGTTATGGAGAATATATAGATGACAGAAGGGAAAGTGGAAGTGGTTCTACAGATGTGGGAAATATCAGCCAAGTAATTCCAACGATTCATCCGTATATAAAAATCTCTGACGAAAAGTTGGCTGGACATAGCATAGAATTTAGAGAAGCGTCTAAAAGTGAGAAAGGACTGAGTTCCATAGAATTAGGAGCAAAAGTTCTTGCATCGACTGCTTTAGATATTATAGAAAATCCAGAACTTTTAGCACAAATTAAAGCACAACATGCAGAGAATGTAAAAAACCAAAGCGAATAGGTGAGAGTTAATGATTGAATTAATAAATGTATCAAAAACATTCCAAAGTAACGGCCATACAGTAAATGCCGTTAAAGACGTGAATGTCAAAATAGAAAACGGAGAAATCTTTGGAGTAATTGGATATAGTGGCGCTGGCAAAAGCACTCTCGTTCGTTGCATAAATCTTTTGGAAAGACCGACACAAGGAAAAGTTTTAATAGACGGGGCGGACTTGGTTTCTTTAAAAGAAAGGGATTTGCGATTACAAAGACAAAATATCGGAATGATATTTCAGCAATTTAATCTTTTATCTTCCAGGACAGTTTTTGAAAATGTGGAATTTCCTCTTAAGTACAAAGGAATTTCTAAATCTGAAATTAGAAAACGAGTTTTGTCATTATTAGATTTAGTGGGAATTTCTGACAAGGAAAACTCCTATCCCTCTCAATTATCAGGAGGACAAAAGCAAAGGGTAGCTATAGCCAGAGCTTTGGCAAGTGAGCCATCTATACTTCTTTGTGACGAAGCGACTTCAGCACTAGACCCACAAACTACTAAATCTATCTTGGATTTGTTAAAGGATTTAAACAAAAAGCTGAGTCTAACTGTAGTGATAATCACCCACGAAATGAGTGTAATAAAAGAAATTTGTGACAGAGTGGCGGTTATGGAAGATGGAAATGTGGTGGAGCTTAATGACGTAGTATCAATATTTTCAAACCCTCAAGCTCAAATCACCAAAGACTTCATAAACTCCACTTCATCCCTATCTAGAATTGATGAATTAATTAAAAATAAAGCGGATATTGTAGAACTTAATCCAGGAGAAAGACTATGGAGATTGGATTTTCAAGGTTCAGAAACAAAAGAGTCCATTATATCTAATATTTCAAAACTTTTTGACATCAGTCCCAGCATATTATTTGGAAATGTGGAGGTTTTGTCAGAATCGGTAATTGGTTCTTTGATAGTAAGACTAGCAATTTCAGATAATAAGGAAGAAAAAGTCTTAAAATATTTGAAAGATAAACAAATAAGAGTGGGGGTGTTGAAAAGTGCATGAGTTAATGCTTAAATACACGCCAAATTTATTGGACTACTTTAATGAATTTTTAGTTAGCATTGGTGAAACTCTTCAAATGTTAGGGCTATCTGGAATATATTCATTTATAGCAGGATTATTCTTTGGGACGCTTTTAGTAGTGACTAGAAAGGGAAATATTCTAGAAAACAAAGTCGTCTATACAGGCATAGACAGCGTAGTGAATTTTTTCAGATCCATTCCATTTGTAATATTGATAACAGCTTTGATACCTGTGACAAAAATAATTACTGGAACATTTATCGGAGTAAAGGGAGCGATTTTCCCTCTAGTGGTGGGATGTACTCCATTTTTTATAAGACAAGTGGATATGGCTTTATCAGATATAGATTCAGGACTTATAGAAGCAGCTCAGTCCATGGGAATATCCCCAATCGGAATAATATTTAGAGTTTATTTAAGAGAAAGCATTCCAGCTTTAGCTAGGTCTACTATGATTACTGCCATTAGTCTTTTGGGACTTACAACTATGGGAGGAGCGGTAGGAGGTGGAGGACTTGGATCTTTCGTAATAAGATACGGACATAACAGATATTACCAAGATATAACCTATGTATCAGTAATAGTTATACTAATATTTGTTTCCATAATACAATTAATTGGCAACACAGTAATAAATAAAACTACACATTAAAAGGGAGAAATTAAAATGAAAAAATAATATTAACATTGGCAGCAGCAGTACTTTTGTTTACAGGATGTTCAAATGGAACACCAAAAACTAATTCAGATGAAACCATCGTAAGAGTAGGATTAACGGGAAGTGATTCCAAAGTATGGAATCACGTAAAAGAAGAAGCAGCGAAAGAAGACATTAAAATAGAATTAGTATTTTTTGATTCTTATCCACTTCCTAATGCAGCCCTAGCTTCAGGAGAAATTGAATTAAATAACTTCCAACATTACAGTTATTTAAATAAAGAAATAGACCAACATGGATATGAGCTTTCCGTAATAGGAGAAACGGTATTTGCGCCACTGGGAATTTACTCGAAACAATTAGAAAATGTAAGTGAAGTAGAAGACGGAGCGAAAATTGTAATACCAGATGATGTGACAAATGGAGGAAGAGCATTAATACTTCTTCAAGCTAATGGACTTATTACAGTAGACCCAGCAGCAGGGGACACTCCAACTTTGAAAGACATCGAAAACCCAAGGGGATTTGAAATTATAGAACTAGCAGCTACAAATATACCAGCATCTCTAGAAGAAGTTCCACTAGCAGTAATAAATTCAGGAGTAGCAAGGGACGCAGGATTTATTCCTAGCCAAGATGCCATAGCACTAGAAGAAGCAATTCCAGGAGAAAATCCATATATAAATATAATAGTAGCTAGAACGGAAGACAAAGACAATGAGGTTTACAATAGAATAGTAGAAATCTATCAAACTGACGAAACAAAAGCAATAATAGAAGAAGACTCCAAAGGATCTTCTATTCCAGTATTTTAAAAACAAAATTTTTAAATCTTTAGACCTGAGAAATCAGGTCTTTTTTATGTCTGAGATTAAAACACATTTAATAAATTAAAGAAAAAATAATTTAACACGCAACTAAAATAATTAAAATTAATCTAGTTAATTTATGAAAAATATTTAAATTTAATTTCAAATAACTGTTGACAAGGGGAAAGATACCTCATATAATAAAACCATACAATATAATAGCACGATGTGCGAAATGTACGCACGAAAAAGCAACTTTTGGGATTTGCTTAAAAGCTATGAAAACATTTACATATTTTTAAATGTATTTATTAGGATAGAATCGTCTATTCTAAATGTGAATATCCCTAATGATAGAAGTTGCTAATGAATTAGTAAGATTATTTATAAAAACAAGTTATTAAGAATTCTAGGAGGAAAAAATGTCAAGACCAGAAATTCAAAACAGTGTACAAACAGGAGAATTTACAACAAATTATTTAGAGCAAGGTGAAGGATTCCCATTAATTTTTATTCATGGATCAGGACCAGGAGTTTCAGCATATGCTAACTGGAGATTAGTTCTACCAAAAGTAGCAGAAGTGGCTCATTGCTATGCGCCTGATATGATTGGATTTGGATATTCTTCAAAACCTACAGACGTTAAATACGGTAGAGAACTTTGGACAAAACAAATCGTAGACTTTATGGATGCACTAGGAATAGAACAAGCAGACTTTGTAGGAAACTCATTTGGAGGATCTTTAGCACTATCAATGGTGATTAATCACCCAGAAAGAGTGAGAAAGATAGTAATGATGGGGCCTATGGGAGTAGAATGGGATATTTCTTATGGACTAAATGAAGTATGGGGATACCAACCATCACCAGAAAATATGCTTAATATGCTAGATCTTTTCACGTACAACAAAGAATATGCAAATGAAGAATTAGCCAATGTAAGGTACCAAGCAAGTATCGAAGAAGGTTTCCAAGAAGCATTTAGCTCTATGTTCCCAGCGCCAAGACAAAGAAGTGTAGACGATCTATCTTTCCCAGATGAAGAAATTAGAAAAGTTAAAAACAAAGCACTAATAGTTCACGGTAGAGAAGACTTAGTAATTCCAATTTCAAATTCTTATAGACTAATTAATCTTTTAGAAAATGCAGAATTACACGTTTTTGGAGGTTGTGGACATTGGACGCAAATTGAAAAAGCAGATGAATTTGCAACATTAGTTAAAAACTTTGTAACTAGAGAGTAAATTTAATGGGGCACTAAATGTGCCCCAAGACTATAAGGAGCTAAAAAATGACGAGAAATGTCGAAATAGCAGAAAGATTATACCAAGCAGATAAAAACGGTGAGCCTATAGAACAAATTACAAAAACTTACGAAGGCTTAACAATA
>JAAZCH010000284.1 GCA_012513395.1 Tissierellia bacterium | reverse complement strand
TACAAATTATTACGTCTTTCATACCAGCGTTAACTAATAGCTTTGCAATTGCAATTCCTGCTGCGCCTGCTCCACTGATTGCTGCTGTTACGTCTTCCATTTTCTTTCCTACTACTTTAAGTCCGTTGATGATTCCTGCTAATACTACGATAGCTGTACCGTGTTGGTCATCGTGGAATACTGGAATATCTAGAGCTTCTTTAAGTCTTGCTTCGATTTCAAAACATTTTGGCGCTGCTATGTCTTCTAGATTGATTCCGCCAAATGTAGGTGCGATTTGGATTACAGTGTTGATGATGTCTTCTTTGTCTTGGGATTCTACACAAATAGGGAATGCGTCTACTCCTGCGAAGGATTTAAATAGCACAGCTTTTCCTTCCATTACTGGCATTCCTGCTCTGGAACCTATATTTCCTAGTCCTAAAACTGCTGATCCGTCTGTTACTACTGCTACTACATTTCCTTTGTTAGTGTAGTCGTAAACTAATTCTGGATTTTCAGCTATATCTTTACATGGTTCTGCTACTCCTGGTGTATAAGCTAAGGATAGGTCTTCTGCGTTTTCCACCTTAACCTTGCTAACAACCTCTATTTTACCTTGGTTATCCTTATGTAGCTTTAATGCTTCTTCTCTTAATGACATTTGCTTCCTCCTCTAAATTGTTAAATTATTTTATCATGTGATTATATTATAACACATTTGCCTTTTCTTTAAAGGCATTTAGCGAAACATTTTCCTCATTTTACAGTGGCGTAATACATCTCATTGGGTCTGTGTTCTTTAGTTAGTTCGTCGAGCCTCGCCTTTGTAACTTCATATCTTTCAGGCTCTAGCCCCCTTGCATCTACTGGGCATATTTCTCGACACGCCATACACATTATGCATCCATCCATGGTGGTATTAGGTTCATCTTCTGGAATTACTCCTACTGGACAAACTTCTACGCAATCGCCACAAAATATACAATCTTCGTTACAGTCTATTTTGGAACCTGGTTTTATTTCCTCAAATGGCCCTGACCCTTTTACCTCTGGGGGATTAAGCTTAATTCCTTTTGCAAATAACTCTAAAATATTATCTCCAAATTTTTCTATATCTTTTAGGTCGTTTTCATCCGGCCTTTTGGAAGCTATGCTGGTTATTATGGAGTGTTTTGAAACGAATGCTCCACTTCCGATGACTTCAAATCCGCCTTCTTCTAAAGCCTCATTCATTTCCAAAAGAGCATTGTCGTAGTCTCTATTTCCATAAACTGCTAGGCTAACTGCTTTTGCCCCTTTGCCAGATAGGGTTTTGATATAGTCTTTGGCAATTTGGGGTATTCTGCCGCTATATACCGGTGCCGCAAATATAATCAAATCATTTTTTGAAAATTCCAATTTTGGAGATTCTTTCATCAAATCTACATCTCTTTTTTCCATATTTAAATATTTCGCCAAATGATCTGAAACCTTAGCAGTCCCGCCTGTCGGACTAAATTTAATATTGTACAACATAATTAACTCCCCTTCTTGATCTAATGAAAAGAGGCGATGAAATACTCGCCTCCCAAATTTTAAAGCAGTGGCTCCAATGCAAGATATCCGCCTGTTATTACTACTGGGTCATAGCCTTCATTTTTTAAAAAGGCTGCTCCCGTAGTTGCCCTTTCACTCGAGCCGCACAAAACGTAAATCTTTTTGTTTTTGTCTAGTTTATCCAAATTTTTATAAAGGACTTGGAGCGGAATATTTATCCAATTCTTTTGCAATTTTTCGCCAACTTCTGCCCCTGGCAATCTCACGTCCAAAAGTATATGATCCCCTTCTAGCTCAATAAAATCTTCTGGGCTAATGGTAGGAAATCTCACTGAACTTCTGTCTAAGTCCATTAGGGAATTTACTCCTTCTTTTAGATAGCCTTTGACATTATCGAATCCAACTCTTCTGCACATCCAGTATAATTCATCTAGAGTGCATTCATCAGATGAAATAAGATTTAGTACCAAAGGAGTATCCA
The DNA here is from genome assembly GCA_012513395.1 of Tissierellia bacterium. The sequence continues at coordinate 7,532 of JAAZCH010000284.1, read as the reverse complement.
ACTCGAAAATAGAACCTGCATATCTAGAAAAGTTAGGCGCACTGATAAAGTTAGATCCGGGTATGTGTCCGCCCCAGAAAGCTTCCTTGCTCCTACAATCCAATATGACATATCCATTTTCTTCTACTTCTTTAAGATCTACTGCAGATAGGGCAATTTGTCCATGGATAAATGGCGCGCCCTTCACGTTGAAAACTTCCATCTTATCAAAGTATCTAGGTTTTATTCTCATGCTGGCGAATTTTTCGATAAATTCTTCTCTGGATGAAACTTGTAGGGACGGATTGGATCGCTTTTCATATCCCAATGTGGAGAAAGGTCTATCTGCCATATTATCTCCACAAGCAGATCCTGCTCCGTGGGCTGGGAAAACTAAAACTCCATCTCCTAGGGGAAAAAGTTTTTCCATCACGCTATCATAGAGCATACCCGTCATCTTTTCCAAGTTCTCTTCTCCATAGAAGTCGGTTCGTCCCAAGTCTCCAATGAATAAGCTATCCCCTGTAAATACCATAAGGGGCATATCTTCATCCTTTTCATATAACGCATAAGATAAATGTCCCAAGGTATGTCCTGGAGTGTGAATCGCCTTTATGGTTAGGCTTCCTATTTCGAATGTCTGACCGTCGAAAATCTCTTCTCCATATTCATATCCTAAGTCTTCATGTCCTGATATAAATATCTTTGCACCTGACTTAATCCCAAGTTCCTTGGAGCCGACTATATAGTCTTCGTTTCTATGGGTTTCAAAAATGTATTTAATTTTTAGTCCTTCTCTTCGAGTGCTATCGAGATATTCTTCCACATCTCTTCTTGGGTCTATTATTGCCGCTTCATTTCCATCCCCGATGATATAGGAAAAGTGTGCAAGCCCTTTGCTTTCTATCTTTTTAAAATACATAGTTTGTTACCTTCCACTTTATAGTATAGTGATTCTTTTATTATTTTAAAAGTTCTTCAGCTGATATTCCTGGCTCTGTCATTGCATAAAGATCCATGATTTTGTTTAAATCTTCTTCGCTAACTATTCCACTATCTAATACTAATTGTCTTACAGGTTTTCCTGTTGCGATTGCTTCTTTAGCTACTTTTGCTGCTGCTTCGTATCCTACGTGGGGAACTATTGCAGTGATAACTCCTACAGAATTTTCTACTAGACTTTCCATTCTTTCAACATTTGCTTCGATTCCGTCTATGCAGTTAACTCTTAGTGTGTGCATAGCGCCTTCCAAAGTTCTGAAGGATTCAAATATTTTGTAAAATATTACTGGCTCAAATGCGTTAAGTTCTAATTGTCCACCTTCCGCTGCCATAGCTATAGTCATATCGTTTCCAATTACTGAGAAGGCTACTTGAGATACTACTTCTGGAATTACTGGATTAACTTTTCCTGGCATTATAGAAGATCCTGCTTGTTTAGCTGGAAGATTGATTTCTCCAAATCCTGTTCTCGGTCCTGATGACATAAGTCTTAAGTCATTACTCATCTTGGAAAGTGTTACTGCTAGAGTTTTTAAAACTCCTGAGACATAAACAAATCCGTCTAGGTTTTGGGTTCCGTCTACTAGGTCCTCAGATTGAGTTAATTCTATTCCTGTAACCTTTGCTAGATTTGGAACTACTTTTTTAACGTAATCTGCATCTGCGTTAAGTCCCGTTCCTATTGCAGTTGCTCCTAAGTTTATTACTGACATGGTAGCTCGCGCGCTATCTAGTCTATTCATATCTCTGCATAGAGCTTGGGCATATGCGCCGAATTCTTGTCCTAGTCTAATAGGAATAGCGTCTTGCATTTGAGTTCTACCCATTTTAATATATCCATCGAATTCTTTGGATTTATTACTTACAGATTCTATAAGCTTTGCAAGCTCTGCCTTAGTTCTGTCAATATATCTGATGATAGCAAGCTTTCCTGATGTTGGGAAAACGTCATTTGTAGATTGGCCAAAGTTTACGTGATCGTTTGGATGAACTATAGAATAGTCTCCTAACTCTCCGCCTAGTTCTTCTATAGCTAAATTCGCAATGACTTCGTTTGCATTCATATTGTGAGATGTTCCTGCTCCACCTTGGATAGGGTCTACGATAAATTCAGAATCATAATCTCCAGCGGCTACTTTGTCCGAAGCGTGAGAGATGGCGTCTTTGATTTTTTCTTCCATCATACCCACTTCATAATTCGTGATGGCACAAGCTTTTTTTACTTCTGCTGCACCTCGAATTATTTCTCGGTCCGTATGTATTCCAGTTATAGGGAAGTTTTCCTTAGCCCTTTGACTGTGCACTCCATAATATGCATCTTTCGGTACATTAATCTCTCCTAGTGAATCTCGTTCAATTCTCAAATCCTTTTTATCCATTAATTAACCTCCTGAAAATTTTTATTACTACTTATATAATATCTAATACCCCATTTTAATGCAATGAAAAGGACTTGAAAAATAGCAAACTGTTCCCAAGTCCAAATCTAAGTTCTCTTTAATATCTCAACGTCCAAAACTCCCGGCATGTCGAATATATCTTTTATTATATTTATTAATTCAAATTTCGTAAACAACTCTTCATCTTTAAATATCAAAAGTTCCATTTCGCCATTAGTTGTTCCGCCATTTTCATCTGTCTTTCTTTTGATTTTTACATCTAATAATTCTACTTTGTATTCTTTCAGTCTATTTTCTATTTCGTGTAGAATTTCAGATTTCAAATCTATTATGATTATTAACTTTCTGAAATCTGCAGATTCTTTGAATTCTGTGTCCTCATGTTTGGAAATCCTTTGGATTATATTCCATTTGGAATCCTTGTCTATTCTATTTAAAACCGTCAATGTCAAAATTACAATCAAGGTAGTCAATCCACCTAAAAGATAAAGTCCAGCTCCTATACTAAGTCCAATAGCCGCACAAATCCAAAGGGAAGCAGCCGTCGTAAGTCCTTTAATTTCTGAGCCTTCTCTCATGATGGAACCTGCCCCTAAAAATCCTATTCCAGTAATAACCTGGGCCGCAAGACGCAAGGGATCGTTTCCCTGTCCAATGGGGTCGAAGGCTGTGGCAGAAATCATCATTATAGATGCAGAACCCACGCTGACCAAGAGGTGAGTTCTAAATCCTGCAGGACGTTTACTACTTTCTCTTTCCATGCCAATAAGTCCCCCAAGTAACGCAGACACCAAAAGTCGTATCATAATTTCCCCAGAACTAATATAAATATCCGCCAAAACCTTCACCTCCTTTTGTTTTTTAATATTAACATTCTTTGCCCGCAAACACGGGACGCGTCTTTGTTGTTTTGCAATATCGTAATTCAAACTTTTACCCCATAGAGTAAAGTCATGAAGGTTAAAAACTTTTGGAACACGTCCCCTACATCGGTATTCTCATTTTGCCAAACGTAGCCGCAGGCTAATATCTACTAATTCCTATCTACTACTTACTAATTCTTATTTTCCCTTCTTCTTTTCTTTATACAATTTATTTAACTTCTCTCTTGTAATGTCTCTTCCATCTTCGTCTACTACTTTTACTTTTAACAAAGTTTGCTCTGCTCCCGCTCGGAATCTTAAAATATATTCGCGTCTTAGCTCTGCTCTTTCTATTTCCTCTTCCTCAGTCAATTCTCTTTCTTTAGAGATTTTTGCCAATTCGTTGATTCTAGGAAGTAGATCCTTCATATCTCTTTTCACTGCCAGGAATGCTGGCGCCGTTATAGCATCTGTAGCTCTTTTTATTATATTTGTACTGCCTAATCTTGCATAAAGTCCTGCAAATTTTTCGTTGTAAGCAAATATACCCAGAGTATTTGCAAGTTCTTCCACAAACACATTCCCATCTTCGTCGAAGTTTACAAACGGTATGGTCTTGTGAGGAACAAATTCTTGGTAAATAAAGTTTTTATCAAAATCCCGCTCCAAATTTTCTTCCCATTCTTCTTGGGATAGATCTCGTCCAGTATAGACTCCTTGGGATGCGTTCATATCCATGGGCTTTACAATATATTTGTCCTTGTCATTTTTTACCTTCTCCAAAATTTCAGCAGATTCACCTAGAATTCCTGTAAATGGAATGTGATTGTCTATAAATTCTATATCTTCTTCATCTAAAAACGCTCTAGTTTCCTCATCGAAAAGCATTTTGAAGAATATCTTATTGTGAATTACCTGAGACTGAATGGAGCCTATAGTACACATGGCTTTATCCATATATGCCTTAATAAATTCTTGGCAATCTTCTGCATGTTCGATTAGCTCAAAAGTCACAAGCCTTCTGTATATCATATCGATTTTAAAGTCTCCGTGATATAGCTTTCCGTCTTTGTATTCTAAATTTCTCACATCTACGATTTCTACATCGCATCCAGCTTTTTCGTAAGCTTTTTTAAATTCTTCAAATTCCGAAGTAGTAGCACTTTCCATAATGTCCATTATTGCCACATTGGGGAAAGGAGTTTTGTTATCGTATTTTCTAAATAAGTTCAAGGATTCTTCCACCCAAGAATCGAACAGTTCGAATTGGGTCAATTGGTAATTTTTTGAAAAATCTTTGAGCCCATGGCCTTGTTTTAAAATTCCGCCAAGAACCAGATCTTCATTCATGGCTGATGAACCGTCGGTATTGATTTCACAAAACATAAAATCGTCTCTATCTTGGAAGAATACGTCAAAGCGCCCGATAGGAGCTATCACGTCATACCCGTTGTCCACGAGTATCATTTCTTCGATGAATTTTGGAAAATTGAAAAGCTTTCTGTACTCGGGATTGTTAATGTACTCTTTCGTCACCTTATTTCCTATTTTCAATATGGAATCCAAAATATATTTAAAAGTATCCACGTCTATTGGGTCTACAAAAAAGGGTTGGTAATTAAATGGCACTGGCTCTCCCTTATAGTAGGCAGTGGAATTAATCGCCATCTCCTTGGCAACTTTAAAATCCCTAGCATATTTTTCCGGATTGGATTTCATCAATTCTATATATTCGTTAATTATTTTATCTGCGTGCATATGTCCTCCTATTTTATGCTGTTGAACTCTACTGCTTTTTTAACGTCTTTCGTCTCTTGGAAAATTCTCTCTGTCTTATAATAGAAGCTTCCTTCGCTTTCAATAAGTTCCTTCAAAGGTTCTAGATAACTTTTTTCTTCTCCCAAAACATTTTCTGCCATGGAAATAAATACCTCTGTCCATTCCTTTAAAGTTTTGTCCAAAAATTTCGCTTCATTTCCGTAAACATACATATCTTCCCTTGTTTTTAAAATCACTTCAGGAGATAGATCTTTGAATCCTTCGTATAACATATTCAAGTTATCTTCATTATATAGTAATCCCTTTAGTAAGGCGTATGCTCCGAAATTATAAGGATATGGAACAGAGTCCATCATCCTAAGTTCCAAGAATTTTTTCACTCTCACATCTGGAAACACCATAGTCATAAGGTGTTCTAGCTCTTCCTTTGTGGAATTTTCATCCAACAATTCTCCAATTTTTTTATCTCCAGTGGGTACCATTTCTCCATCTACAAATCCAAATATCGCCGTAGTATTAACCAGATACTCAGCATAACCTTCATAGGAATTGTCAATAAATGCGTTCTTAGGAAGTCCAGATCTTTCTGGGTCAGTGTTTTCCCATATCTTCGCCCTGATGGCGTGACTAGTGGGTTCCCCTTGGAAAAAATATCCGTTATCGAATAGGGTATAAAAGGCATTCGTAATGGCGTTGGACACTACAAATTTCTTTTTGAAGTCTTCTTCAGATGTAAAGTCCATGGACAGTTGTAGTCCAGCTGTTCCCTTCATCATATTATGGCTCATCGTCCCATGGGTTTTAAAATATTCAAACATGGCGTCGTATCTTTTTTTTGGCAAGAGTTTGATATCTTCTATCTTCGTCACTGGGTGATATGCAATTCCTAAAATATCATATTCCAATTCCTCTAAGATGGGAAGAATGTCTTTTAAAAATCTCAAGTAATATGCTTCCAACTCAGATATCATTTCCTGTTGAGTAGAACTAAATTCCACTTGTCCCCCTGGCTCAGTAGTTATAGTCATACCATCAAGGGTCAAAGACAATAGATGTTCCCCTTCGTAGTGAGGCTCCCATCCTAAATCCTTTAAGCGATTAAAAATATATTCCACTCCTCTATCTCCATAATAAGAAACGGATTCGTAGGTATTTCTTTTTACTATTATATATTCATACTCAGGACCTAGTTTTAAATTGTCCTTGGATTTTTCATTGTTTTTTATATAGTCAACGATTAATTTTTTTGCGTAATCCATAATACCACCCCTCATATTTGATAATTTATACCCTTTTTGACAATAGTTAAGCTATTGGGAACTGCATCATATAGTAAAAAGGCATTTCAAATATTTCGTTTTATAGTTTATCTTGTGATATTTGTATGAATCTTTAGTAATTTTGGCGATATTTTTAATATTTTTAATATTTTTATTAATTATTTTAAGTTTCTTGTTTACATTTTTTCATTGTGTGGTATAATATGTTCAAGAAAGTATATTGACTATAAATTATTATGAAAAATATTAAGAGGTGCATATGAAAGATTATTTAGACAAATGCCCAACATGTGATGGCGAATTGATAACTACAACTTACCAATGTGAAGACTGCGGCACAGAAGTTAGAGGATATTTCCCAGGAAATAAGTTTTCTAAAATGTCCCAAGAGGATTTGGAGTTTATTGAAATATTCGTTATGAACAGAGGAAGCATAAAAGAAATAGAAAAAGTAATGGGAGTTTCTTATCCCACAGTTAGAAATAAATTGGATAACGTAATTAAATCCCTAGGTCACAGTGTAAACTTAGAAGACTCCAGATTGGAAATTCTAAATATGCTAGACGAAGGACAAATTACACCAGAAGAAGCTACGAATTTACTTTCTAGCTTAGAATAAAATAAAAAGGAGTAAACATGAATACTATGAGCGAAGAGAAAAAAATCATACTGAGAATGCTTAGAGAAGGAAAAATTACCGAAGACGAAGCATTATCTCTATTGGAATCTATAAAAGACACTAAAAAGAAAGCAGACCAACCCCAATTCGGCGGCTTTGACACAACACAATTTGTAGAAAAAATTGCCCAAGCTGCAGTTAAAATTGGAAAAGAGACAAAAGAATATATAGAAAATTTTGACTTTGAAGATATTAGCATTAAATTTAAAAGCAATTTGGATCAAAAAAATAAAGCCGAGAGAGTTGTAACTGAAAATATCCTTGGTGAAGAAAATCCAAAACTAGAAGTTTTTAATAGAAATGGCAAAATTAATATCTACTCTTGGGATAATGAAGAAGTAGAAGCTAGAGCGGATGTAAGATTCGATGACAGATTCGTATCCCAAACCTACGGCTTCATCAAAATCGAAAGAGAAGGCGGAAAAATTCTAGTAAAACCAGATTACGATAGCACTAGTGCTAGACATTTTAGCATGAACATCACAGTGGCAATTCCTAAAAAAATGTTCGAAGAAATCAAGCTAAATTCTACTAACTCTAGCATTGAAAT
>JAAZCH010000038.1 GCA_012513395.1 Tissierellia bacterium | reverse complement strand
TTACAAGGAACCGCTAGTTCCCCATCTAGTACGGCAAATTTTCTACTGGCGGAGAGGAGGGGATTTGAACCCCTGAAACAGTTCCCTGTTTACCCGCTTTCCAGGCGAGCGCCTTCAGCCAGCTCAGCCACCTCTCCAATTCCAATGCTTATCCATTTTACAACAATTTAACCTTGTTGTCAATGTTTGGAAAGTGAAAGCAATTTCACAAAATTATTATTTAATATCAAAGCCAGTGCTCACTTCTTACTTACCAAAAATTTCGCCATTATAATAATAGTATAGTAATTCTTTTAAGTCATCAACATAAGCGCAACCAGATAATGATAATCTCAGGTGATTTACTTAGCCTCCTAATTAGATGCTTCTTGGAGCTCATATGCCCTTAACAGATGTTTTGCTAAAATCGCCGTGGTTACTGAACCGACTCCTCGTGGAACTGGTGTGATTAAGCTTACCTTGTCGATTACCGAATCAAAATCCACATCACCAGAAAGTTTTCCTTCATCATCTATATTTATTCCCACATCGATTACAACGGCACCTTCTTTTACAAAATTTTCATCTGCAAATTTAGGACTTCCTATTGCTAACACTAAAATATCAGCCTTACTAGCAATTTCTTCAACGTTTGGAGTTCTAGAGTGACAGATTGATACCGTTGCATGCTCATCTAATAAAAGTAGTGATATAGGCTTTCCTACGACTGTAGATCTACCTATTACAACAGCATGGGCCCCTTCTAGTTTAACTCCATAGTGCTTCAATATCTCCATAGCAGCAACTGGTGTACAAGGTACAAATGCATCTTCTTCTTTATATATCAATTTCGCCATGTTTATAGGATTTAGTGAGTCTATATCCTTTAGCGGATCTATTGAACTCCCTATTTTTTTTGCGTCTATATGCTTAGGTAATGGATTAAATAGAAGTATTCCATTTACACCATTGTCATTATTTAATTCTTTTATTTTTTTTATCAATAATTCCTCTGATACATCCTCGGGGAGTTTATGACTTTCCCATGTCATTCCTACATTTTCAATCCTTTTTATTGCAGAATTTTCATAGGCAATATCTGCTTCTTTTTCTCCTACCCTAACTATGGCAAGATTAGGTTTTTTTTGAAGTGTTTTTACTTTATTTATCAATTCATTTGATATTTTATCAGCAACTGGTTTGCCTAGCATTAATTTTTCCATATTCATCCCCTAAAGCAGTATTATTCTTGCTATATTAAAATAAATCATTAAACTCATGGCATCTACTATTGTAGTAATCATAGGCACAGCCATAACAGCTGGGTCGAATCCCATCTTCTTAGCTGCTATTGGAAGTGCGCCACCTATAATATTTGAAGAGTATATGGTAAAAGTTAATGTCAAAACTATAGTAAGCGCTACGTTCATTCCTTCATTACTGATAATTAAAACTCTAAATAATATTACAAATACTAATATCAATACCAATATTGTGCTAACTTGTAGTTCTTTTCTTAAGATTTTACCTAAATCTTCATCTTCGATTTCTCCGGTGGCAATTCCTCGAATGATAAGAGTGGAGGATTGGCTAGATGCGTTTCCGCCAGTGTCTGTTAACATAGGCATTAAAATGGATAGTATTGCAAATTGCCCTAATAAATCCAAATTCATATTGATGATGAAGGCTGTTACTGTGGCACTAACAATTAAAATCATAATCCAAGGTAATCTACTTTTCGCAAGGGTTCTTGCATCTGTTTCTAGATAAACGTCATCATTGGGAGTTACACCGGCCATTTTTTGGAAGTCTTCTGTGGTTTCTTCTTCAATAATTCTTAGAACGTCGTCGTAAGTTACAATTCCCACCAATCTTTCCATTTTATCCACTACGGGCATAGCTAAGAATCCATATTTTATAAATAAATCCGCTACATACTCTTGGTCATCATCTGTATGAACATAAATGACATCTGTCTCCATAATGTCTGAAATATACAAGTCAGGATCAGATGTAACCAGCTTACGAAGTGATATGATTCCGTTTAGTCTTCTATTGGTATCAACTACATAAGATGAATAAATGGTTTCCTTTCTCAGACCTACTTTTTGTATATGATCTAAGGCATCTTTTACAGTGTAGGATTTATATAGACTTACATATTCTATAGTCATTACAGATCCAGCTGACTCTTCTGGATATCCCAAGAACTCATTCATTAATTGTCGTTCTTCTCTGGAAATATTTCTAAGAACCTTGTTCACATATTCCGCTGGCATTTCTTCAACTAAGTCTACAATATCGTCGAAAAATAACTCTTCCATAATTTCTCGAAGTTCACTTTCAGAAAAATTAGTAACGATCTCTACTTGGGCATCTATGTCTAGGTACGCAAATACTTGAGATGCGCTTTCTTCTGATAGCATTCTAAAGAGTATCATAGCATAATGTTTATCTTCAAGATTACTAATGATTTCAGCTATATCTATTTCATTTGTTTCTTTTAAAAACTCTCTAAGCTCTGCATATTTTCTTTCTTCTAACATTTGAAGAATATCTCGTTCTTCATATTTTATTCTTTCGTGTATGCTTCTTTGTTCCATATCTTCTTCACCTCCATCGTCCTAAATTGGTAATATAATCGCAGCAATTGTAAAATAAATCGCAAGTGCTATGGCATCAACTAAAGTGGTAATTATTGAGCTTGACATAATTGCTGGGTCGATATTTACTTTATCTGCTAAAAGGGGAATCAATCCACCAAATACTTTCGCCACTAAAATCGATACAAACATCGTAAGAGCAACTACCAGACCAATGTCCAATGAAACTCTATCTATCAACATTACCTTCGCCAAAGAAAAAACTCCCATTACTCCACCAACAATTATTCCGACCTGGAATTCTTTTACTACAACTTTCCAAGTATCGCCAAACTCTATCTCATTTAAAGATAGGTTTCTTACTGCAAGTGTAGAAGATTGGATTCCTGAGTTCCCTCCCGCGCCAGTAATCATAGGTATAAAAGAGTTTAAAACCAAATACTGAACCAAAATCCAATTATAGTTTTCAATAATATTTCCTACAAATATCCCAGATATTAGCAAAACAACTAACCAGATCACCCTATCCATAGCTAATTTAAATGGCGTTTCGGATAGATATCCTCCTTCAGATGGAGTCATGGATGCCATCTTATGAAAGTCTTCAGTAGCTTCTTGCTCCATTACATCTAGGATATCGTCAAAGGTCACTATTCCCGTAAGTCGATTTTCCGTATCTACAACTGGTAGTGCTGATAAATCGTATTTGGAAAATACATCCGCCACTTCTTCTTGGTCCGTATCTGTGTGTACAAAAATAATATCCTCTGACATTATTTCTCCAATTAATACATCTCTATCTGATGTCACAAGCTCCCTTAAAGATACAACGCCGATTAGTTTTTTATTGGGACTAAGAACATAACAATTATATATGGTTTCTTTATCAAGTCCGTTTTTTCGAATGTATAATAATGCTTCCTCTACTGTCATTTGAGGTTTTAACGACACATACTCAATTGTCATTATAGATCCAGCAGAATCTTCTTTATAGTTTAAAAATTGATTTATTAAATTTCTTTCATGGGAGTCGGAATACCTTAGAATATTCTTAACGACATTGGCGGGCAACTCTTCTAGCAAGTCTACCTTATCGTCTAAATGTAGTTCGTCAATAATTGGACGTAATTCATCCAACTTTACAGAATCCACAATCCTAATTTTTTTGTTTCTATCTAAGTTTGCAAAAACTTCTGCAGCAATATCTTTATTCAAAAGTCTAAACACTATTATTAAATCTTTATCTTCTAGTCTATTGATTATTTCAGCTATATCAGCTATATGAAAATTTTGAATCTCCCTTTGAACTGAAGAGTAATCACTATTTTCTAAATATTCATATATTTTTTCCATATTCACCATTCCCTTTTGAGAAATTGACAAAAAAGTCACTCATAATTATTTCACTTGTTATATTGTACTAGAAACTAGAGAAAATTTATAGTTTTTCTTTCATTCCTTAAGATATTTTGCAATATAATGGGTAAAAACTAATAAAGGAGGAATGGGCTATGTTTAATAGATTACTAGTGCCAGTCGATGGCTCTGAAAGTTCAGATAGAGCTCTTGATAAGGCGATAAAATTAGGAAAGCAATTTGGATCAGAAATTTTCGTTTTGACCGTTATACATGATGCATACATACTGAGAGCTACTTCTACTACTGCTCACTATGGAGTTGTGTCTCATCAATCAGCCAACCAAGAAGCAATAAATATTTCGAAAAAAATATTGGATGAAGCTGAAAAAAAATTTGTAGACTATGATTTTCCTTTCCACACTCATTCAGTTATTGGAGATGCTGCTCAAGAAATATTAAGCTACACCAGAAATAAAGAAATCGAATTGATTGTAATGGGAAACAGAGGTATGGGAGCATTTTCTAGAACTATTTTAGGTTCAGTTTCCAATAAAATAGTAAATTCAAGTCCAGTTTCTGTTTTAGTTGTAAAAGATTAATTTATGTAAACAATTTAGAAAATAATTTAAGCCACAGGAGGAATAGATATGTTTAGTAAAATATTAGTACCGATTGACGGATCAGAAAGTTCCAACAGAGCATTGGACAAAGCAATTAGAATAGGTAAACAATTTAATTCAGAAATTTACGTTCTTTCTGTAACACCAGAGATTAACATGATGAGATTTACTGCAAGTACTTCACAATATGATGCAACAGTAAATCAAGAAGTAATCAATGTTACCATGGAGATATTAGAAGAAGCAAAGGCGAAATTCTCTGACTATCCGTTTCCTTTTTATTCCAATTATGTAGTAGGAGATGCTGCAAGAGAAATTTTAAACTTCGCAAAAGACCAAGAAATTAATTTGATAATAATGGGAAATAGAGGTATGGGAGCATTCTCTAGAACAATATTAGGATCTGTATCAAATAAAGTAGTTAACTCAAGTCCAGTGTCAGTTCTAGTAGTGAAAGATGCACTTTGATATATTATTTCCTAGGTATTAACCTAATAACATTTTTATTATTTGCATACGATAAACGTGCCGCTAAGAAGAGAACCTGGAGAATTAAGGAAATTTATCTTTTAGGGTCTGCCTTTCTTGGCGGCTCTTTTGGTGCCTATTTAGGAATGCATATTTTTAAACATAAAACAAAAAAGCCAAAATTTACAATACTAATTTTGGCCTTTATAATAATTCACATATTTTTAATTTATAAGTTCATGACATAATCAAAAATCTTTAAAAATAAAGTATTTGTCACAGAAATTTGCTCTGGGTGGAATTGGACTCCATATAATTTCTTTTCTCTATTTTCTATTGCTTCAATTATTCCATCTGGTGCTTTAGCTGCAATTTCAAACCCTTTTCCTAAAACTTTAACTCCTTGATGGTGGATGGAATTTACAAGAATTTTGTCAGTTTCAAATATTTCATCTAAAAACTTTCCTTCTACCAGATTAATACTATGAGCGAAGTCATCTGCCGTTTTCAAGGCTACATGACCTAGAACCCCATCTACTTGAGTGAATATATCTTGATAAAGTTTACCGCCAAAAACCACATTCATAAGTTGCATTCCTCTGCAAATTCCCAAAACAGGAATTCCTTTTTTTATTGCAGATTTTAATAGCGCAATCTCTATCTCGTCTCTTTCAAGACAGGTATCTGTAAGTTGTGGCAAGGGTTCTTCTTCGTAGAAAAACGGATGTATATCACATCCTCCAGTCAAGACTAAAACGTCTATTTTGTCAATATACTCATCCACTAATTCCAATTTTTTTACAAAAGGAATTAAAAATGGCAGTCCACCTGCATTTTCAACTGATCTAGGATAAAAAGATGCTATCCCATCGTGTTTTGGTAAACCGCATACTTCAAAATTTTTCGTACTTATACCTACTACTTTTTTCATAATTACTCCTCATTTAACATAAATAATAAATAATCCAATGCTTCATCTAACATCTTATAGGTTATGGAATGAGCGCCATCAGAATGGAAAGAATACACAATTTTTTCGTCTATAATTCCAGCATCTTTTATTCTATCTTGGAATCCTAGCATAACCTCCACAGGTATTATGGAATCCTCTTCCCCCACAAATATAAGCATATTTCTATTGTTGAAATTTTCTAACATAGTCATAGGGTCATATCTCCTAAAAACTTCCATGAGTCTTTCGTCGAGTTCAATATTTCCAGCTATTCTGTCGTGGAATTCTTCATAGTTGATAATTGAATTGTAAATTATTGCCGCCTTAAGACTCAAATCTCGCACGAAAATTGCTGAAGATATTATTCCACCCATAGAATGACCACTAATAATCAAATTATTAGAATCTCCATCCAACTCATTTATTATAAAATCCTTTAGCTCATCATATTCTTCGATGGATTGTACTATTACATCAAAGGTTTCCAAATAGGATTCGTAATTATCAGCTTCACCTCTGACACCATGTTTAATAACTTCAGGTAATACTACTTGGAATCCATAATGTGCAAATATCGCACCAAACAATTCGTAAGTTTCAACTGCCGAACTCCACCCATGATAATGAATTATAGTTTTATACTTTCCAGTATATCCTTCTGGTCTAAATACCACTAAAGGTATTTCTCCAACTTGTGATTCAAATCTTTTTATTTTATAATTTTCCATTTTGTCACCTAATATTAAATTGCCCAGTCGATTTCTTTTTTACCTATTGTGCTTAATATCTCATTTGTTTTACTAAAATGCCTGCATCCGAAAAATCCTCTATGGGCAGATAAGGGACTGGGATGAGGTGCTTTTAGGATATAATGTTTTGGGTTAGTAATTAATTTGGCTTTTTCTTGAGCCGGTCTACCCCATAATAAAAATATCACTGGATCTTCTCTATCATTTAGTACTTTAATCACAGCGTCTGTAAATGTTTCCCAGCCTCTATTTCTATGGGAGTTCGCTTCATGTGCTCTGACTGTCAGAACAGTATTTAAAAGCATGACTCCTTCTTTAGTCCATTTGACTAAATTTCCGTTATTAGGTATAGGAATTTTTAAATCTGCATTTAGTTCCTTAAAAATATTCTCCAATGACGGTGGCTTTCTTACGCCTTCTAAAACAGAAAAGCTCAATCCATGAGCTTGACCAATGTTATGATAAGGGTCTTGGCCTAATATCACAACCTTGACATCTTTGTAAGGTGTGTAATGAAATGCATTAAAAATATCTAGGGCTCTAGGAAATATTAAATGGTCGTTATATTCACTAATTAGAAATTTTCGCAGTTCTTTATAATATTCCTTTTCAAATTCTCCACCAATATAATTTATCCAATCATTATTAATTTTCCCCATATTTTATCCTCCAATAGATACTTTACCACATTAATTAGATATTTTGAACTAGATATAAGAAAAAATTCCCTCTAGGCTAAGCCCAAAGGGAATTATATTAAATATTATTTTCTACAATTATCCAAGGATTTTTGTAACAACACCTGATGCTACAGTTTTTCCACCTTCTCTAATCGCGAATCTTACTCCTGGATCCATAGCGATTGGAGTGATTAGGTCTACTAGGAAAGTAGCGTTATCTCCAGGCATAACCATTTCTATACCGTCTGCTAATTGGATATCGCCAGTTACGTCAGTTGTTCTGAAGTAAAATTGTGGTCTGTATCCGTTGAAGAATGGAGTGTGTCTTCCACCTTCTTCTTTAGAAAGTACGTATACTTCTGCTTCGAATTTTGTGTGTGGTTTAATTGTTCCTGGTTTAGCAAGTACTTGTCCTCTTTGGATGTCTTCTCTTTGAACACCTCTAAGAAGTAGTCCTACGTTGTCTCCAGCTTCAGCTTGGTCAAGAAGTTTTCTGAACATTTCTACTCCAGTTACAACTACTTTTCTAGCTTCGTCTGATAGTCCTACGATTTCAACTTCGTCTTGAACTTTGATGATACCAGCTTCTACTCTACCTGTAGCAACTGTTCCTCTACCTGTGATAGAGAATACGTCTTCTACTGGCATTAAGAATGGGTTGTCAATGTCTCTTGCTGGTTGTGGAATGAAAGCATCTACTTCTTCCATCAATTTAACAATTTTGTCTCCCCATGGTCCGTCTGGCTCTTCAATAGCTTTTAGAGCTGATCCAACTACTACTGGAGTGTTGTCTCCGTCGAAGTCGTATTCAGAAAGAAGATCTCTTACTTCCATTTCTACTAATTCGATTAGCTCTTCGTCGTCAACTTGGTCTTCTTTGTTTAAGAAAACTACGATTGATGGAACTCCTACCTGTCTAGAAAGTAAGATGTGCTCTCTAGTTTGTGGCATTGGTCCGTCTGCTGCAGATACTACTAAGATAGCGCCGTCCATTTGAGCTGCTCCTGTGATCATGTTTTTAACATAGTCAGCGTGACCTGGGCAGTCTACGTGAGCGTAGTGACGATTTGGAGTTTCATACTCTACGTGTGATGTAGAGATAGTGATTCCTCTTTCTCTTTCTTCTGGAGCCTTATCTATATTAGCATAATCAATTTTTTCTCCTGAACCATATCTTTGGTTTAGAACGTATGTGATAGCTGCTGTTAAAGTAGTTTTACCGTGGTCAACGTGACCGATTGTTCCAATATTTACGTGCGGTTTGTTTCTTTCAAATTTAGCTTTACCCATTATTATCCTCCTAATGATTTAAATCTTCAAATTATTTTAATAATACATCATATTTGTGTTTTTTTCAACTGTTTACGAACTATTTAGACGTTCCTAGAACTTCTTCTTCTATGCTTTTTGGTACTGCTGCATAGTGGTCGAATTGCATTGAATATGTTGCTCTACCTTGTGTATTAGATCTTAGAGAAGTAGCGTATCCGAACATTTCTCCTAGTGGAACGAAAGCTCTAACTACTTGTGCTCCTGCAACTAATTCCATTCCTTCCATTTGTCCACGACGAGAGTTAATGTCTCCAATAACATCTCCCATGTACTCTTCTGGAACTGTAACTTCAACTTTCATGGTTGGTTCTAATAATTGTGGATTTCCTTTTTTAAGTGCATCTTTGATAGCCATAGATCCTGCAATCTTAAACGCCATTTCTGATGAGTCAACTTCGTGGTATGATCCGTCATAAAGTTCTACTTTTATATCTAGTACTTCGTATCCACCTAATATACCAGCTTTCAACGCTTCTTCAATACCTTCGTTTACTGCTCCGATATATTCTTTTGGAATTGCTCCCCCAACTATCTTGTTTTCAAATATATAACCTGAACCTTCTTCACCTGGCTCAACTCTGATTTTAACGTGTCCATATTGTCCACGTCCACCAGATTGTCTAGCATATCTCATATCTGATTCTGCTGGCTTAGTGATAGATTCTCTGTATGATACTTGTGGATTACCTACATTAGCTTCTACTTTGAATTCTCTTAGTAGTCTATCTACAATGATTTCTAGGTGAAGTTCACCCATTCCTGCGATAATAGTGTCGCCAGTTTCGTCATTTGTATAAGTTTTAAATGTAGGGTCTTCTTCAGCTAGTTTTACTAAAGCTGCACTCATTTTATCTTGTGAAGCTTTTGTTTTTGGCTCTATTGCAACTGAGATAACTGGTTCTGGGAAGTCCATGTCTTCAAGGATAATAATATCACTTTGGTCACATAGAGTATCTCCAGTAGTAGTGTCTTTGAACCCTACTGCTGCAGCAATCTCTCCTGCAAATATTTCATCTCTTTCTTCTCTCTTGTCTGCGTGCATCAACATGATACGACCAATACGTTCTCTCTTGCCTTTCGAAGAGTTGTATACGTATGATCCTGCTTTAAGAGATCCTGAATAGACTCTGAAGTAACATAATTTTCCAACGAATTGGTCTGTTACGATTTTAAATGCCAATGCTGAAAATGGAGCTGTGTCAGATGCTTCTCTGAATTCTTCTTCACCGTCTTCGTTTGTTCCTTTTACAGATTCAATATCTGTAGGAGCTGGCAAGTAATCGATGATAGCATTTAGTAGGAGTTGAACTCCTTTGTTTTTGTATGAAGAGCCGCAAGTTACTGGTACGATTTGTACAGCTAGAGTAGCTTTTCTTATTGCTCTTTTTAACATATCTTCAGGGATTTCTTCACCTTCAAGATATAACATCATTAATTCGTCATCAAAGTTCGATACTTGTTCTATTAGGTTTTCTCTATATTCTTCTGCTAGGTCTTTCAATTCTTCTGGAACGTCAGTTATCTCAATATCGAATCCTGCATCGTCTTTGTAGATTTCAGCTTCCATCTTTACTAAGTCAACCATTCCGATGAATTGATCTTCTGCTCCAACTGGTATTTGAATTGGAACAGGATTAGCATTTAGTCTGTCTTTGATTGTTTCAATTGAGCGGAAGAAGTCTGCGCCGACTACGTCCATTTTATTGATATGGGCTATTCTTGGAACACCATATTTATCTGCTTGTCTCCAAACAGTTTCAGATTGAGGTTCAACACCACTTTTAGCATCAAATAATGATACTGCTCCGTCTAGTACACGTAATGATCTTTCTACTTCTACAGTAAAGTCAACGTGTCCAGGTGTGTCTATAATATTAAGTCTATGACCATCCCACATTGCAGTAGTTGCAGCGGATGTTATAGTGATTCCTCTTTCCTTTTCTTGTTCCATCCAGTCCATTTGAGATCCACCATCATGGGTCTCACCAATTTTATGGATTCTTCCAGTGTATAATAATATACGCTCA
>JAAZCH010000283.1 GCA_012513395.1 Tissierellia bacterium | reverse complement strand
GTAATTGGTGGAGGAGGAGCTGGCCTTGCGGCTGCTGTTTCGGCTGCTGAAAATGGAGCTACTGCAATACTTATAGAAAAAACTGCTGCACTTGGTGGAAATACTGTTAGAGCTGGTGGTCCGTATAATGCTGTAGATCCACAAAGACAAGAAGGAGTTCCTGCTGCAAGTGATTTAGCAATGGAATCAGTGATAGCACTTACAGAAAAAGAAGCAGTTTCACCTGAGCATCAAGCTTGGATGGATCAACTTAAATCTGATTTAGATGCGTATAATAGCGGAGATACTACAAAATTATTCGACTCCATAGCACTTCACATACTTCAAACTTATGATGGTGGAGATTATGCAGGACAACTTCCTATGATTGAAAAACTCGTAGAAGAATCTCTTCCTACATCAGAGTGGATGGCTGCAAATGGTGTGGAGTGGAAAGAAGAAATTTCTACTGTACCTGGAGGACTATGGCCAAGAGCTCATACTCCTATAAATGCTGCAGGTGGCGATTTTATAAAAGCTAGTGAAGCTAAAGCTAATGAGCTAGGTGTAGAAATCATTTTAGAATGTAAAGGAAACGAATTAATCACAGACGAGACAGGAAAAGTTGTAGGAGTTAAAGCTGAGATGTCTGATGGTACACCTGTTACACTAAATGCTAAAAAAGCTGTAATCATAGCAACAGGTGGTTTCGGAGCTAACAAAGAAATGCGTCAAGAGTACGATCCTAGTTTAGGTGCGAATTTAGGAACTACAAATTCACCAGCGATAACTGGAGACGGAATTATTATGGCTGAAGATGTGAATGCAAATCTAGTAGGTATGGAATACATCCAATCTCTTCCATTAGGCGATCCAGAAACTGGTGCGTTAAACGGATGGATGGGAGCTATAGGCGTTGAATATTATTACCAAATCAACAAAGAAGGCGTAAGATTCATGGCAGAAGATGGTCGTAGAGATACTATGACGGCATCTCTTTTACAACAAACTGATGCGATGAGCTATGTCATCACCGACACCAATAGAGAATCTGAAGGTACAGAAGTTAATCTTTGGGGAGATAATATAGAAGAGTTGGTAAAAAATGGAACTATTTACAGAGCTGATACTATTGAAGAACTAGCTGAACTCATTGGAGTAGATGCAGAAACGTTGAAAAAAACTCATGAAGACTTCAATTCTTATGTAGCAGGAGGATCAGATCCAGAATTTGGAAGAAAATTATTTGGAGATCCAATTGAGACAGCACCTTTTTACGCATCACCAAGAATGCCTACCGTTCACCACACTATGGGTGGAATAGAAATCAATCTTAAAGGACAAGCGCTAGACAAAGACGGAAATGCAATTCCTGGACTTTATGCAGCTGGTGAAGTAACAGGTGGAATTCACGGAAAGAACAGATTAGGTGGAAATGCTTTAGTAGATATTCACGTGTTTGGTCGCGAAGCTGGAAAGAATGCTGCTTTAGATAATTAATAAACTTTTTAAAACCTGAGGAGACTCAGGTTTTTTCATATTAAATGGCTTTAATATAAAATATTCTTGTGTTAAAATATATTTGGTGATGAAGATGAAAATTGGAAAAGTGCCTAACTCAGTTTTAGAGGGGCTTATAAGTAATATAAAAAATAGAGATGAAGTTATAGTGGGAAGTCGTATCGGAAAGGATACGGCTATTTTAGATTTTGATGACAAGCTAATAGTACTTAGTACAGACCCCATAACTGGTGCTAGTCATAATATCGGCAGGCTGGCGATTAATGTGGCTGTTAACGACTTGGCTACAGAAGGGGCAGAACCTATAGCTGCTATACTTACGATTTTAGCTCCTGAGGGAACTACGGCAGAAGAGCTATCACAAATTATGAATGATGCCAAAGAAACGGCAAATAATATAAATCTATCCATAGTGGGAGGGCATACTGAAATTACAGATGCTGTCACACGAGTGGTAATTAATGCTGCAGTTTTAGGTAGTATAGATAAACCCTATGTTAAACCAGAGATAAAAGTAAATGATTTACTCGTAATTACTAAATCTTTGGGCATAGAAGGGATCTCAATTATTTCGAAAGAAAAAGAAAGTGAAGTCAGAAGGATTTTAACTGGTGAAGAATATAATGAAGCTTTATCCTTCCAACATCAGACTTCAGTTATAAAAGAAGGATATCTTGCCAAAAAGCAAGGTGCTAAATATATGCACGATATTACCGAAGGGGGTCTTCTAGGAGCAGCGTGGGAAGCGGCTAAAGCTAATGACGTGGGGTTGATTGTATTTAACGACAGACTTCCGATTGCAAATGTTACAAAAAAAATTACTAATCACTTCAAAGTGGATCCTAGAAAACTAATTAGCAGTGGGAGCATGATGATGATTATCGCTCAAGAGGATTATTTAAAATTAATTCCAGAACTTGAAAAAGAAGGAATCGCTTCTACGGTAATCGGTAGAGTTACAGAGTTTGAAGGAGTTTTCTTAAGGGATAATGGAAAGATGATTCCCGTTGGAGAACCTAAAAGTGATGAATTATATGCAGTCTTGTAATATTAAATTACCATTACAAAGTAGTAAAAACGTTGAATTACAAATTTCCATTCTATATAATAGGGTACATCAAGGAGGATCTAATGAAAAAAATTATTACCACAGTATTGGTAACATTAGTCTTAATTTTTAGTTTAAGCACGGATATTTATGCAAGTGCCTCTACATTTGATGTAGTCGTGAACGGAAATAATACAAAAGTTTATAATGTAGGATTACAAATGGAAGGCAAAAATGTGAGTTCTGATTTTGCGCCGTACATTTACAATGATAGGACCTTTGTGCCTATTAGAGTAGTAGCTGAACATTTCGACTCACAAGTAGATTGGTTTCAGGCATCTAAATCTGTAACAATATCAAAAGGAAACAATTTAATAGTAATATCAGTCGGTAAAACCGAAGCGATAAAAAACGGAGAGCCTATAAAACTGAACAATGATTCAGCTCCAATGTTAGTAGCTTATCCAAATGGCGAGTATAAAACTATGGTGCCATTAAGGGTAGTATCAGAGCTTTTGGGATATGATGTTCAATGGAACCAATCCAGCAGATCTGTATCTATTAACGGTGGGACGAAGGCAGAGGAAAAACCTGCGCCAGCAGCACCGGCAGCGCCAACTAGAACAGGCGTAGAAATTACTTCTATAGAAAAAGTAAATGGCAGCACGAAAAACGAGCAAGTTAAAATTAAAGCTAATGGAGAGATAAAATACACATCCAAGTTTGATGTAGAAAATAACTCTTTATATATTGAAATTTCCAATGCATACTTTAATATAGGCGGGAAGAACGAGGGTATAATGGAACCTAAAGGCAATTTAGTTCAGTACTTGGAATATAAATCCAACGGAGGTAACACTGCCAAAATCAGGATTCAATTAAACCGTAACGTAAATCCAAATATTAAAGCATCCAATGGAGGCAAGGAATTAAACGTATCATTTACTAATATTGTAACGGCTATAAGACCCATTATCTATGAGGGTGAAAGTGCGATATTAGTAGAAGGTGTAAAAACCAGTGAACACAATATCATAAAACTGAATAATCCATTTAGATATGTAATTGATATAAAAGACGCAACATTTTTATCCGATAAGAAATTCGAAAAATATGACATTTCCATGGGATATGTAAAAGAAGTGAGAGCAAGTCAATTTGTACCTGATGGAAACTACAGTGCAAATGACAATATCGTAAGAGTAGTACTAGACTCTCTTGGAGAAACTAGTGAAGGACAAGTTAAAATTACGATGCTAGGAGACGATATGGTCATCATACCTAAATTATCTTCT
>JAAZCH010000282.1 GCA_012513395.1 Tissierellia bacterium | reverse complement strand
GCTCCATGAACGATATAAGTATTGCAACATTACGAAATGAAAATAGTTTAAAGCCCTATTTTTATCATGATAAGTGCGATAAATATGATTATTTAATAGCAGTTGGGTGTGGAGCAGTAGCGGGAATGGTTGATATTTTTCTTGTAGGTGCTCCTGGGGATAGCATTTTAGGTAAATGGACAGATTCACAAGTTGATAAAGTTGTAATGACTTTCGCAAAAACATGTGGATGGTCTCCAAAGGAAGGAAAAGGGAAAAATGCAGCCAGCGCTATAGGCTTTTTGGAAAAAAAATTCCCTGTAAACTATGATCAAAGGCACTCTGGTGATGTCAATAATTTATTTAAGATGTCGACAAAAAATCACCATATGAAATCATTAGCACATTCTCCAGATATTATTGGATTGTTCTTTTCGATTCTAAATCAATTTACATCAACTTCAACTTTCTTAAGTAATGGTCAATTAATTACAATTGAAACAAATACATATGAGTTACAAGGGCATAACTTTATTTCTAAATTATTCTGTGGTGTAACAAACTGGTTCGGACATATTATGTCTGATATTGCTGGCAGCTCTGGTGCAGCAGGAAGAGGAAGTGGTGTGGTAATTCCATTTTATGAATTATTTCAGATATGTGATTTTGGTAGTTTTCAGGTGGGACAAGATAGGAATACATTGGCAACCGTAGCAACCAAAGTATTTCAGGAGGGTTATGATGCACGATTTGGATTAACGATGGCTATTCCTGTTGTGCTTTGTGATTTATTAATCAAATTATCTTGGGGGATTAAACGCTATTTCTATCACAAAAGACCTCTTGTAGAGTGTATTCCTACCAAAAGACATGGTGATTTAAGAATTATGCTGATTATCGGTGATGGAACACTATGCTTAATTGATGGTGTAGATGCAGCAATACGATCTGGTGGCAACTGGGTAAACTTCTTTCTTCGCTTAAATATTGTTGCTTGGTTTAGATTAGTATCATTAGTGTTTAGGGAAGTCTGCATTCGATTAGGTATTAGTCTACCATTACAAAAACAACTAGATGCTTATATAAGAATTAACGAAGCATTATCTCTTTATCTGTCACAACTTGAACAAATTGATATAGTACGGTTTAAAAAAGAAACAGAACAGTACAATAAGATGGTGGCATTACTTGAAGGTGCTGATAGTAGTGAAGTATTGAATAATATTTTATATAATGAGTATAAAGCATTAGGTATTGAATTACCTTATAGTGGCGACTTTAATGAGTTTATGAATGATAGTAGTTCTGTTTTGGAGTTTAAGTAATGTTTCGCTGTGATATGTGTGGTGAATGCTGCCGGAACTTAGGCAAATCTTCTATATATAAGGAGATGCATGATGGGGATGGAATATGTCGCTATTTAGATGGTAATAAGTGCTCAATCTATGAGGAACGACCTTTAATATGCAGAATAGATGATAGCTATGAGGTTTTCTTTAAAGATGAAATAAGCTATGAGAATTTTTTACATCAAAACTATATATGCTGTGAGATATTAAAAAATAAAATTAGGGAGGAATGATTATGCCATTACCAGTTTGGTTAATTCCGCTTGCAGTGAAAGGTGCGGCGGCTGTAGCAGGAGCGGCAGGTGTAGGAACGGCAGTTCACGGAGCGGCAAAAATGAAAGAGGCTAATGATACAGTGAAATTAGCTCAGAGTTGTCATGAAGACAATATAGAAAAGTTTGAAAAGGAAAATAACAGCACAAGCACAGCTATGGATAAGCTTGGGAAATTGGAACTGGAGATTCTTCACAGCTTTAGTGAATTCTCTGATATATTCGAGCAGATTAAGAATAGACCTGTTTTTGAAACATATTCCAAGAACGGTATAATATTACCGAAGTACAATGGTGAGAAAATCAAAGAGGTATCTGTTGGTGCAGGGGTATTGCTTGGAGGTCTTGGAGGTGCTGGGTTAGGTGCAGCGGGTGGATTTGCGGCTGCTGGTGCTACTACCGCTGCAGTTATGGCTTTAGGAACAGCATCTACTGGAACAGCGATTGCAACATTAAGTGGAGCAGCATTAACAAATGCGACATTAGCTGCATTAGGAGGGGGTGCTATTGCTGCAGGTGGTGGTGGTATTGCCGCAGGTACTGCAGTTCTTGGTGCAGCTACTTTAGGCGTGGGGTTATTGATTGGGGGCATCATCTTCAACTTTACGGGTGGAAAGCTTTCAGATAAAGCTGATGAAGCATGGGATCAGATGAAAAAGGCTGAAAAACAGATAAACACTATTTGTACATATTTAGATGATTTGAAGAAAATTTCTAATATGTATTATGCTTCCCTTTCCAAAGTAGATGATATTTACAAAGAGCATTTGAATGGTTTGAAAAGCATTGTTAATGAGCTAGGCCACAAAGACTGGAATACATTTACAAAAGAAGAAAAGAAATTGACTGAAAACATCATTCTTTTAGTGGGTCTGCTTTATAATATGTGCAAGGTTGAGTTAGTGCTAAAGGCTAAGGAAGACGGAGACATGAACACTATTAACAAAGAAGCTATTGAAACTTCTGTAAACAGTGCTGAGGTAGTTATTGCTGATAAATTTTATTAGAGGATAATAGGGAATCCATTTAAAATAATCGATATTTAAGAGTTTAGTTATTTACAAATTATAAGGTTTTAAAATAACAAAGGGACAAGAACTGTAATAAAATCAGCAAGCATAATATGGACAAACCACTAGATGAAAAGATCGAACTACTCTCCTTAATTCAATATATGGGAAAACCAAAACTTAATAAAGATAGTACTATTACAAACTGCTTTAATTAAAACTTCCTCTCTAATGATTAGATAGTCTACACTAAATAGGACAACAAAATTCCGAACAGTGAGATAAAATATAAAGAACTGGGAGGAAGAAAAATGGTAAAAAGATATAAAAAAGAATTCAAAAATCAACTAGTTAGTCTATATAATAATGGTAAATACTTATCAGATTTGAATAGAGAGTATGGCATTTCTAAATCAATAATTTCCACCTGGATAAAAAGATATAATGAATCAGAACCATTCAATATTGATGACAATAGGACTGAAGAACAAAAAGAATTAATAGAACTAAGAAAAAAGTTAAAAGAGCTAGAAATGGAAAATGATATTTGCCCTAAAAGATAGGTTCCACTATGGTAATGAATTGCCAAGTGAGTCACTTAAAAGCAGGCAGCGTTATTACTGGGCAAAAAAAGACCTAATATTATCTAATAGGGATAAATACAGTATTAACGCAATGTGTAAACTATTTAAGGTCCCAAGAAGTCTAGTATATTATAATATTAATAAAAGGGCTGAAGTTAACAAGGTTTCAGAAGAGGAAGTATGGAACTATATATGCACACTTTCAGATCTTCACAACAAGGAGGCAATAGGCTACTCAACAGAGAATTATAGTTAACTGGATGGCTAAAGACTTAGAAAATATCAATAACCCAGGAAATTTTGGTAAATCTTTAAAAGGTGGCTTAAAGGATTATTGGAAGTACAGGATAGGCAATTATAGGATAATTGCAGACATAAATGATGATGAAGTTAAGATATTAATAATCGAAATAGGTCGTAGAAAAGATATTTATAAAAAACTCTAATTTCAAGAGTTTTTTATTTTTCAATAAAAGATTTATATATATAATGAAATATAGGCAGATAAGGGCCTTTAGGTTAGAATATACTGGGGGATTTAGGTTTGGAAAGTTAGGAGTATATTTCTTATAAAGGTCTTGTTTTGCCACAGGGGAGCGTGTCATAATAGTGACAGGGTGCATTAACGCTTTAGCAGTAAGGGTTTCAGAGACTTTTATTAAAAATAATTCATGCATTGCTTAGAGTAATTAGGTATAATTGTTGTAAGCAGTGCATGAGAGTTAAGGGCCATGTTTCTTTGATAATTTATAATTATCCAGTATAATTATATTTGAAATGATAATCAGTTGCGTATATATAGAACAATGAGTCGGAAAACAAATAGACAATTATTAGAAAAGTAAAGGAAATTTGATGTGTGGAGGGAGATAATGGACTACAAAAAGTCTTATAAAATTGGACGAATAGGTGTTGGGATAGGTCTTTTTATAACTCTTCTGGGTGCTTCAATTGGAGTAAATGTCGTTGGTTATATAGGGCTTGTTGTAGTAATAATTTGTGCTTTAATAGAAGCTGTATTTTATAGATGTCCAAAATGTAATGAATCACTCAGTATTCGAGGGAAAAAGGTAAAGTATTGTCCAGGATGTGGCTATAAACTAGACAATTAAAGTTATATAACTGATCTATAAATGAAATATGCCACATAGTATTTATATTTAGTGTCATACCTGTAGGACTATGTGTAGCTAGATTATAAAGTTTCAAAATAAATTTGAAATTTAAGTGAGGTGTGAATATGAGATGTCCAGTTTGTAATAATGAGATGGAACTAGGATTTTTGCAAGGCATGAATAGAGTAGCATGGGTAAAAAAACCGCATAGAGTTTCCTTAAATCCAAAACAAGGGGAAATTTTACTTGAGAATAATGCAATCAAGGATTTTGTTTTTTCATCATGGATTTGCAAAGAGTGTAGAAAAATCTTAGTTGATTATTCGGATAAAGAAATCAAAGAAGGATAATTCTATATAAAAATGACTGTAAAAATCAGTCCTATTTTGAATTGATAGAAATTGATGGAGGGTAATAAAAAAATGTTAGTTTTAGCAATTATAGCAACTATAATCGTTGGGTGGATTGGGGCATCTTTTGGTCTTGATTTTATGAATGGCTTTACAGAATTAGGTAGTATCTTAGCAGTTGCAACAATGGGAACATTTATCATGATTGAAATTAAAAGAAATAATAAGAAGTAAATTTAACTATTTGTTATATGATTTATATAATGCATAATTTCTATCATATGACTTAATTTAATAAATCCACAAATCTTAGCGGTTCAGACCTAAAAATCTGGGCCGCTTTTTTTATTTCCCTCAGAAAGGAGGTTACCTAGATGGTAAATGATGATGTCAATAATAAAGCAATAAATATTGAAATTAAGGTTGCTCAGTATTCTGCAAAAGCTATCTTAAAAGCAATGAAAAAGATTATGGAAGATGCTGCTGAAAAAAGCCAGCCACTTGCAGACTATCTTAATGAAAAAAGAAAAACTAATTCAAGAAAGCTCAAGGATATGGTAAAGAAGGGTCAACTAGAAAACATTGATTTACAGAAAGGGGAGGTCAAAGAACTAAAGAAGCAGCTAAATAGGTATGGTGTAAATTTTTCTGTTATGAGGAACAAGGAATCAGGACTATACTCTGTATTCTTTCAAGCCAAGGATACTAAGGTCATGGACTTAGCTTTTAAAAAAGCTATAGAGAGGT
>JAAZCH010000281.1 GCA_012513395.1 Tissierellia bacterium | reverse complement strand
TATTTATAGCACTTGCAGTTATTGTAATTTTAGTGTCAGCACTAGGAGAAGCACAAGGTTGGGATGTTACATATTTTGATGGACGACAAGGAGAAACGATTACAGTTGAAGTTAAATCATTACTTAATGCTGAGGGATTAAACTATATGTTTAATTCAGCGGTAAAAAACTTCACTGGATTTACTCCTGTGGGAACTGTTTTAGTTGCAATAATGGGAGTTGGAATAGCTGAAGCTTCAGGACTTATAAATACTGGTTTGAAAAAAGTTTTATTGAGTGTAAATCCGAGATTTCTGACAGCAGTAGTTGTATTTGTGGGAATAATGTCGAACGTAGCAGATGCTTCAGGGTATGTAGTAGTAATACCAATAGGGGCGATGATGTTTGCGGCAGCTGGAAGACATCCTATAGCGGGTCTAGCTGCAGCGTTCTCAGGAGTATCTGGCGGATTCTCTGCAAATTTGTTGATATCACCAACCGATGCTGTTTTAGCTGGCATAACCAATGAAGCGCTAAATGCTGTTGGGGCAGATTATACAGTTGCAGCTACTGGAAACTGGTATTTTTTGATCGCTTCTACATTTTTAATTACTATTTTGGGCACAATTGTTACCGAAAAGATAGTTGAACCTAGACTAGGAAAGTATACGGGAGATTATACATTTGACCAAGAACCAGTTTCAGAAGTAGAAAGCAGAGGAATTAGAAACGCAGGATTATCTTTATTAGCTTTCATGGCTGTTATGGGCTTTTTAATGTTTGCAGGTGGAGATAATGCAATTTTAAAATCTGCAGAGGCAGATGGAAGTATGACTTTAAATAACTTCTTAAATAACGGATTATTACCTATGATTCTTCTAGCTTTTGCAATTCCAGGGGTTGCATACGGTAAAACTGTAGGCACAATGAAAACTACAAATCAAATTGTAGCAGGTATGAGCACTGGTATAGGAACTATGAATTCCTATCTTGTATTAGTATTTTTTGCTTCTCAATTTATTTCGTATTTTAACTATACGAAAATCGGTACAGTTGTTGCAGTTAATGGAGCGGAATTCTTAAAAAATATAAACTTTATTGGAATACCTCTAATAGTATCATTCATATTTCTATCATCATTCTTGAACTTGTTTATGGGATCGGCATCAGCAAAATGGGCTATAATGGCTCCAATATTTGTACCTATGATGTTCTCTCTTAATATTAGTCCAGAACTGACACAAATAGCATATAGAATAGGGGACTCTAGCACAAACATCATTACACCTTTAATGAGTTATTTCGCTGCTATCGTTGCATTTGCACAAAGATACGACAAGACCGCAGGTATCGGGACGTTAATTTCCAATATGCTTCCATATTCGTTTGCGTATCTGATATTTTGGTCACTATTCCTAGTAATTTGGATTTTCATAGGTTTGCCATTGGGACCAGGAGTAAGCTTATTTCTATAGAAACTAATTAAAGGATGATACTATGAGTATAAATTCAAGAATTGAAGCATTGAGAGTTCTAATGAGTGAGGAAAATATAGACGCGTTTATAATTCCAACAGGAGATCCCCACCAATCTGAATATATTCCAGAGCATTATAAAAATAGAGAATGGATATCTGGATTTACTGGTGGCGCAGGCACAGTTGTGATTACAAAAGACAAAGCGGGACTTTGGACTGATGGAAGATACTTTATCCAAGCAGAAAATGAGATTATAGGAACGGGATACAATCTATTTAAAATGGACTTACCAGGGGTACTAACCTATGAAGAATGGTTAAGAGATAATTTGAAGGATGGAAGTACCGTTGGATTTGATGGTAGGATATATTCCCAAGCTGCTTTTGAAGCTATGAAAAAATTATTGGAATCAAAAAACATTAAGTATAAAACTGATAATGATTTAGTTGAAAAAATATGGGATGACAGACCTGCATTTCCTGAGTCTAAAGCATTTATTCATGAATTAAAGTATGCCGGTATGGAAGCCATAGATAAAATAAATTTAGTTAGGGCTGCAATGGATGAATATTGTGCTGAATTCCATATAATTGGAAAACTAGATGATATAGCGTGGCTATTCAATATACGTGGCGCAGATGTACCAAGTAATCCAATGCTAATCTCTTATGCCGTAATTACTAAAGACAAAGCAATACTATTTGTAAATGCAAATAAAATCGATGAAGATGTAAGAAAATATTTGTTAGGTCAAGGTGTCGAGGTCAGTGGATATGAAGATGTAAGGAGTTATATTTCTAGTATTCCAAATGAATCCACAATACTATTGGATAAATCTAGCTTAAATAGTTGGGTATTTAATTCTATACCTAAATCCTGCAAGACAATAAATGAAATGAACCCTTCGTTTAAACTCAAGTCAAGGAAAAGTGAAATAGAATTAAGAAATCAAAAAAATGCCTATATAAAGGACGGAGTTGCAGTCACTAAATTCCTTTATTGGTTAGAACAAAGCAAAGAAAAGTTTGAAGTTAACGAATACACTGCATCAGAAAAACTATATGAATTTAGAAGCCAACAGGATGGTTTTGTAAGTACCAGTTTCAAAACCATAATGGCCTTTAATGAAAATGCAGCAATGATGCACTATAGACCATCTGAATCCGTTCATAAAATAATTGAAGGAGATGGACTGTTACTAATAGATTCAGGCGGTCAGTATCTTGATGGAACCACAGATATTACTAGGACTATTCCCTATGGAAAAATTTCAGATGAGCAAAGAACAGACTGTACTCTGACTTTGAAATCTCATATAGCTCTAATAGGAGCGAGATTCCTATATGGAACATCAGGTCACGTTTTAGATTCCTATGCAAGACGACCAATGTGGGAAGTGGGCATGGATTATAAATGTGGTACAGGTCATGGGATTGGATATTTTCTAAATGTTCATGAAGGACCTCAACGATTCCATAATACAGTTGTAAATAATGTTGCACTTGAAGAAAACATGATTATCTCAATTGAGCCAGGAGTCTACAAAAAAGATAGACATGGAGTTAGGATAGAAAATATAGGAGTAGTGAAAAAGGATATAGAAACTGAATTTGGTCAATTTATGAAATTTGAAACCCTATCCTTTGTGTATATCGATACGAGCGCATTAAACATAAGTATGTTGACTGAAAAAGAAATTGAATGGCTGAATAAATATCATAGTGATGTCTTTGAAAAAATTTCAGAGCATTTGACTCATGAAGAAATAACTTGGTTAAAAGAAAAAACAAAGAGGATTTAATTTATAATTTTAAGAGGAGTATGTCAAAAGTGTTTAAGGCTTTTCTCATTACTCCTCTTTATTTTGCCTTGAATTATTTTTTATTAAGATGCATAATAAGAGTATTACAGTTTAACTGTTTATGAGCTTAACAAGATAAATTTTTATTTATAGAAAGGAAAATCAATGAGACAAATTTTAGCGGTAATAATAGGTTTTAGTTTTATTCCTATTTTGACAAAGAAAAAGATTCCAATTGCGTATTCCATTTTGGCAAGTGCTGGGATTATGATATTAATTTCTGGACTTGGTCTTGATTCTAT
>JAAZCH010000037.1 GCA_012513395.1 Tissierellia bacterium | reverse complement strand
TTTCCTCTGATTTATTGATTAAAGATTGGGTAAATTTAAACGAGAGGTGATATTATGAAAAGAGATCTTGTAGAAGGTTATCTATTTGAGGTTACGAAATCTTTGCCTAGGAGAGATCGTAAGGAAATATATGAAAAACTAGGTCCTGAAATTTATGATAAAATTGAAATTACTAAAAAGGACAATACCGAAACTAAAGAAGAAGTTTTGGCTGTGTTAAAGGGATATGGAGATCCTGCTGATGTGGCGGCGGACTATTCTCATAAGGGAAGAAGAGCTTTGGTTCCTCAGCCTCATTATTCTGGATTTAATCGAAACAAGGGTCTATCTTATTTGGTTGCAATTCTATCCTTATTGGGGATTAATGCTTTCATACATTTTTTCGTTGAGAGTTTTCCTATGAATTTAGACGAGCTTCTTCGAATAGTCTTCGATTTCGCTACAGCAATTTTAGTAATATTTATTACCTATACCGTTGCATTTTCTGCGATTTCTAGTAGCAGAGTTGGCGATTGGAGTAGATTTGCAAAATCATTGAGATCAGAACCTAGAAATTCCGCTCGTGTGGGAGTCTTTGAAATTACCTTTCAAGTAATTTTATCTACTTTGTTATTTGTAATATTCGGACTTTCTGCTGATATTTTGGGATTGAATTATACTGGAATTATTACTGGAGGTGGCTATAGGATTAGTCTAATTATTCCTATAGTGGCTGCTTATTTTATAAATGTAATTAATATCGCCAGCAAAGAAGTTGACAGAAGATATACTTTTAGCGTCTTGCTTACTACTATATTGACTAATCTAGCTGTAGTTAGTTTAGGATTTTTAATTTTTGTAAAGGACGAGGCAGTTTCTGCTAACTTTAGAGAATGGTTATCTGAGATCGTTCCTGCCAATGACTTCACATTAACTTTGATTTCTAATTTGGGTTTAGTAGTATTCTTGTTGGTGATGATATTTGCTGCTATCGATTTAATTACTAGCGCTCTTAGCTATCACGCCGACAAAAAATCCAGCGTGGAACCTATTAGAAGCACAAGCAAGAAGCCAGTATATGAAGATGAAGTTTTGGTTACTAGCGAGGAATTCAAAGACGAGTCTTATCACAGCATACAAGACACTCCTATCGACGATGAGGACATGGTAATCACTACTCCTGAAGATTTTAATAAAATGGAAGATACTATAATTATAGATATGCCTGAAGAAATAGACGATAAAATTGAATACGATGAAATCTTTACCGAGGAAGATGTGGTTATTTCTGAACCTGAGATATATACAGATAGCAATTTAATCGATGAAGATCTTTTCGAAACAAAAGTAATAAGTAAATCTGAAATGGAAAATGGACTGCAAGAAGAATTGACGAACAGTACTGCTCCTAAAACCATAGCAGATCACATAAGGGATGCAAATCCAAATAATAAATAAAATAAAGATGAGGAAAACGTAACTGATGAATTTTGATAATAAAAATTATGAATTGTTAGGTAAAGAATTCGTGGAGGAGTTAAATTCCACAGCATATCACCTAAAACACAAAAAGACTAAAGCCGAAGTGCTTTATATCGAGAATGGAGACGAAATAAAAACTTTCGGAATTGGATTTAGAACACCTCCTGTAGATTCTACAGGAGTTGCTCATATTGTAGAGCATTGCGTTTTATCAGGTTCTAGAAAATATAGAACCAAGGAACCATTTATGGACATGGTAAACTCTTCCATGCAGACATTTTTAAATGCCATGACTTATCCGGATAAGACCATCTACCCCATCGCCACTAGAAACGAAAAAGATTTTTACAATCTAATGGACGTGTATCTAGATGCAGTATTTTATCCTAGAATTCAAGATGTAAAGGAAATTTTCGAGCAAGAAGGATGGCATCTGGAATTGGAAAATCCAGAAGATGAATTGAAATACAACGGCGTAGTTTATAACGAGATGAGGGGAGCTTATTCCGATGCAGATGGACAAGTTTACGAACTGCTTTCATACCACCTTCATCCAGGTTCTACCTATGACCATGACTCTGGCGGAGATCCTCACGAGATTATAAATCTCACTTATGAAAACTTCATAGGATTTCATAAAAGGTATTATCATCCTTCCAATAGCTATATTTTCTTAAATGGAAAGATGGATGTTGAGAAGGTTCTGGAATATATTGATGAAGAATATCTATCTGATTTCGATTACCAAGACCCTAATTCTGATATCATTATGAACGAAGCTTTTACTGGCGTGAAAAAATTAGAAGATTATTATTCTGTAGGAAAAGATGACGACATTGAAAATAAAAGCTATTTTGCTTACGGAGTGGACTTAGGTCTTTCCACTAGCGCAGATGATAATTTTATGCGTGCAATCTTAACGGACATTCTAATCGACTCAGACTCCTCTATCTTGTCCGACCCACTTTTAGAGTCCAAGTTAGGAGAAGATTATTATTCCATGACTTCCTCTTCCCTGCCTTTGGATCTGCATATAATAGCCAAGGGAACTGATGGAGAAAAATTAGATGAATTTATAAATTTAATCGATACAAAATTACAAGAAGCTGTAGAAAATGGCATCGATAGGGATCTTA
Organism: Tissierellia bacterium; assembly: GCA_012513395.1. Next base: position 1,189 of record JAAZCH010000037.1, on the reverse strand, counting down.
TAGATGCGACTTTAAATAGCTACGAATTTAACTTGAAAGAGTTGGGAATGCACAGGGGCGTAATCTTAGGCATCACTGCTTTAAGAGGATGGCTATATGGAAATAGCCCATTGGATTCTTTGAAATTTAAAGAAACCCTAGAGAGAATAAAAAGTAAAATCGACGATGGATTTATAGAAAATTATATTAAAGAAAAGATTTTAAACAATCCACAGAAAATACACCTGGTAGTAAATCCTAAACCTGGCATGTTCCAAGAAAAAGACGAAAAAGTTAAAGAAGAACTAGCCAAGTACAAGGAAAGTCTTTCTGAAGATGAAATTAATAAATTAATTGAAAATACGAATAATCTATTTGAATATCAATTGCAAAAGGATTCCAAAGAAGATAGAGATACTATTCCAAAACTACAGCTGGAAGATATTTCTCCTGGGGTTAGAAAGTTAAATGTATCAGAATACGAAAAGGATGGCATAAAGTCTTTCTTCACCGATGAATTTACAAATGAAATCTACTACACCACCTTCGCCTTTGACTTGAAGAACTTAACTTCAGAGGAAATTCCTTACGCAGGATTGGTTAGAGATTTATTGACTTCCGTGGATACTGAAAATTATGGTTTCAAGGATTTAAATAACCAAATAGATATCCACACAGGAGGAATCAATTTCTCCACTTCTACTTTTGAAGATAATAACTCTCCAGAATACGCAGCCGTTATGACAATCAACGGCAGAGCCACTCCTGACAAAATCGAAAAGTTTTTGGAGCTTTTGGAAGAAATATTATTAAATTCAAAATTTGAAGATGTGAATAGAATAAAAGACGTCTTGATTATGACCAAGGCGGACTTGGAAAGTAATATCGAGCAAAGTGGACACTCCCTGATTTCTTCTGAAGTCAATTCCATGATGAATGACGCCATTGATTTAAGCAATATTATGGGTGGAAGAAAGTATTTATTCTTTATTAGAGATATTATAGAACAGTTGGAAGAAAATCCTGATGAGGTTTTAAAAAATATCCAAGATATCCATAAGAAGATTTTTAACAAGAAATTTTTACTAAGCGTAGCCGGTGAAAGAAAATGGTATGAAGAAACGATAAATTGGGCTGTGGAATTTAAGGAAAGACTTGCAAACTTCGAAAATAGCTTAATCTTTAATAGAGAAGATATCTCCAGCATAGC
>JAAZCH010000280.1 GCA_012513395.1 Tissierellia bacterium | reverse complement strand
TATAAATGCTAAGATAATAATGTACAGAGTTGCTAATATGTCTATGTATAATAGAAGGTAAAATTTAGCACAGTATTAATGGTGATTAATATGATTTATATGATAAACATTAATACTGAAATATTTTTAAGATCAGTAAAAGATTTAAATAAGCTAAAACTTTTAGTCGAGGTTAATAATTTGGATAGACCTAATTTTAGTGCCATAGCTAGAGAATTAGGAGTGGATAGAAGAACAGTTAAAAAGTATTATGATGGAGATATAAAGAAAGTTAGAAAATCTAAAAAATCAAAGATAGATGATTTTTATGATATCATTTCGAGTTTGCTTTCAGCAGAAACGGACCAAATATTTTATTATAAATCTCATCTCTATAGATATTTGGTTAGAGAAAAAGGATTAGATTGTTCAAGAAGTAATTTTAATTATTATATTTTAAAACATGAAAAATTTGCAGAATACTTTAAACCAAACAAAAAGAAAGATGCTGTAAAATCTGAAACTTCCTTTGGAAAACAAGCACAATTTGATTGGAAAGAAAAATTAAAATTTTCTTTTAAAAGCGGAGAAGAGTTTATCTTTAATGTTGGCAGTTTGATATTATCAGCATCTAGGTTCAAATATTGGGCAATTTGTCCATCAACATCTCAAGCATATTTATTTGATTTCTTAACTAATGCTTTTGAAGCATTAGGAGGTGTGCCCAAAGAAATAGTTATAGATAATGCTTCAACAATGATGGATAAAGCTAGAACGGAACGTTCTGACGGTAAAGTTAATCCTAAATTTCAGCAATTTGCTGATGACTTTGGATTTAATATCGTACCTTGCATTAGAGCAAGGCCAAATACTAAAGCAAAAGTTGAAAATCCAATGCGAGTTATTGATGAAATAATGACTTATAATGGATTGCTTAATAATGAGGAAGAGTTATTCGAGAAGATGCAAGAAATAACAAATGAAGCTAATTCAAGAGTCTGTCAGGCAATAGGTATTCCTCCGATATTAGTATTTAAAAAAGAGAAAGAACATCTTTTACCACTACCAAATGATAAAATATGTTCTTATTACAAAAATACAACAATACATGCGAAAGTCAATTCCAATGGACTATTTCGCTATAAGGGAAATCTATATTCTGTCCCCGTTGATTTTATTAATAAAAATATTGTTGTTAAAGTTATTGATAATAACCTATATGTTTATTATGACCATAAATTAATAACTTTACATACAGTTTCTAATAAAAAAATTAATTATCATGAAAATCATCACTTAGCAATGATGAGCTTAACTTTTAGAAACTCGGATAAAGAAGATGTTAAAAACTATGCAGCTAAACATTTAGAGGAGATGAAAAAGTTTAATGAACAATTATCAACAGTTACAGAAGAACTTACATGAACTTAAATTAACACAAATCAGCCTACAAATAGATGACTATATTAATAAAATAAATGAGCATAAACTAAGCATTGTAGACGCTTTGTGTGAGTTAACTAGTAAAGAGGTTGAAGTTAAAAATTTTAATGCTGCGCACGCTATGGTTAAAGTAGCAGCATTCCCGCACCTGAAAGAATTGAAGGACTTTGATTTTGAGTTTCAACCTAAAATAAACAAACAACAATTTTTAGATTTCGAAAGCTTACGTTTTTTAGATAATAATAGCAATATTATATTGATAGGCAATAGTGGCGTGGGTAAGACCCACCTTGCCACGTCAATTGGAATTGCTGCAGCAAAGAAAAGAGTAAGTACCTATTTTATAAAATGCCAAGATTTGATAGAGCAATTAAAAAAAGCTTATATTGAAAACAAACTTGATGATAGAATAAAACATTTTAGTAAATACAAGCTTCTTATAATTGATGAAATTGGATATTTGCCAATTGGAGAACAAGAAGCAAAAATGTTTTTTCAACTTATAGATAGACGTTATGAAAAGAAAAGCACAATAGTTACTAGTAATATTAATCTATCCGACTGGAATCAAATATTTTTAGACAATATGCTAGCTAGTGCTATTTTAGACAGACTTGTTCATCATTCTACTATTGTAAATATTCTCGGAAACTCTTACAGGACGGCTACTGCATTATCCAAAATATCTGATAAAAATAATTGAACAATTGTACATAAAAATATTGGCACAATTGTTCAAAATAGTCTTGACATTAATACTTTGATTGATGGAATGGGCAAGAGGCTTGAGCAGGTGACAGAGGAATTATCAAGCGTCCGTAAACAGCTTGAAAAGATGGAGCAGGAAAAGGCAGACAAGACCTTAAAGGCTACCGTCCGTAAGGCTGTGGAATCCTTAGAACAGCAATGCCAGAAGATGAAGGAGCAGTTGTTTGAAATCAAAACAGAGGTAAAAGCAAAGGCTTCTGAAATTGTGGCAGAGGCAAAAGCGAAGGGCAAAGCGGCACTTCATAAGGTATCTGAGTTCTTAGGCATTAAGGATAAGCTGGAGTCTGTCCGAGAGAATGTCCGTAAGAGTATTGCAGAGACAGAGCATACCATAAATAAATTGGATGCCTTTGGTAGCGGTATGAGGGAAGCCGGACAGAAGATTGCTAATACCTTCTGTACCTTTGCAGATAAGGAAACGGTTGATTATCCCGAAAAGGAAAAGAAGTTCTCTAAAACGGAGCTTGTGAAAAAGCCTTTCGAGGCAAAGAAAAAGCTGTATCAGAGAATGGAGCAATATCTGGATGAGGCACTTGATAAGGTGGAAAGTCTTGCCAAAGAGCCGGAGCGAATGAAGGATGTGGAAATGGCAGAGCCTTCCATGCTTGGAGCTGTGGCAGAGCCGGAATTTCAGTATGGGGCAGACGCCTTTGAAGCCTATCAGCAGTCAGGAAAAGCAGAGACAGAGGTTGTGTCAGAGGTAAAGGGTAAGAGCCGATAAGGGTGAAGTCCACTTGAATGAAAGGTGTAATTCAAGTGGACTTTTTGTCGTTTTCTGCAATAAAGGTTCATTTTCTGTCATGACTGTTGATAAAAAAATAAAAGACATTACTATATAGACTGTATCTTTTATGTTAAGGAGTAATTATTATGAAATTAAACTATGTGATCTGTGATGCAAAGATAATTGACAATGAAGATGTGAATGAGTTAGATATTACTTGAGTGATTTTTATTACGTATCAGAAGTATGAAATTCACATTACATTTGAAATGAAATAATGAAGCATATAAAAATAAAAGGATATTCCATTCTTGAATAAGAGGGCATATCCTTTTGAAATATAAGAAGTGTTGCTCTTGGGGCAATAACACATAATTGTCTTGTGGTAAATCCGTTTCTTTTTTATATTAACTAGCGAGGTTATATATTTAGAAAAGGAAATTACTAGTTTGTGGATTACCACATGCGATTTGTTTGATGAAGAAATACAGGTGCGTAAAAATTGAAGATTTCTTCAAAAAAGTTTTTTACTGTCTGTTTCATATTTCTCATCTCCTTTCGTTCTTTCTGAGGCAATCATAATCCAAAATAAGATATATTACTCGCCAAATCCATTCCAAAAGTAGACAAAAGTTGCAAATGGAGAAATATGTGCATGTTTGATTTTGGAAAATGCTAGGTTTCTATACTGTTTCTATACTCTGAAGGAGAAATGCCCTTCAATTTTTTGAATGTCCTGCTAAAATATAACGGATTATCATAACCGACAATACTAGCTACTTCGGTGATATTATACATATTGCTTTTTAGCAGAGCCTCAGCGTTATAAATACGAACAGATAATATGTATTGCAAAGGAGTAAAGCCGGTGTATTGTTTAAAATTTCGGATGAACCAGCTTGTACTCATATTATGGGTTTGAGCATATTCCTCGATATTTATTTCTTCGTTGTAATGCTCGTTGAAGTAGAGCGTTGCTACATCTATATCTTCTGCAATCTGACTGTTACTTACTCTTGCACTTGTTTGTAAATGTCTGTGAACCATAATGAAGATTTCTCTTAAATGCATTTCAAGTATTTCGGCATAATGTTCCTTACACATCTGTAATTCCTGAATCATTAATCTAAAATGATTCTGATAATCAAGTCCCTTACCACAGTAATAAACATGCTTTTCTTTTGTAAAGCCATAATAACGAAGAATGTTTGTTACATCATTTCCGGTAAAATGTACCCAATACACTTCTGTCTGATCTTCACCGTAGTATTCGTATTTTTGAGGTTCCTTTGGTCTGTATAAAACCATGTGACCAGCGGTGACAATTTCTTCTTTTCCGTTAAAGTGAAAATGAGCTTTTCCGGATGCAATGTATAGCAACTGAAAGTCAAGACGTCCACGTGGTCGCCATGTCGATAATTTGGGACAAGTAAATAAATGGTAAGTGCCACAGCTTGTTACAATTAACGGGCTTGACTTGTCCTTGATGTCCATAGTCGTATTATTCAGATAAGCATTATTGGCATACATAGTGTTACCTCCTTAACTATAGTTTGTTCAATTTTTGATGTGCACTTTGCTGAAAAAAACGGATATAATCCGTGTTGTTTTGTTTATTGTATCATTTTGTGCATGTTTTGTCCAATTTTTGATATGTATTTTATAGAGTTAAATTAGTATAATTAAGTTACATTAATATGAATCTTGAAGAGGCAAACAAGAAGTTAAAAGAGAATAAGCAGAAAACCATAATAGCCTATAGAGTGTGACTTTAGGGGCTATCTACAGAAAGTGAGGTTTAATATGAAAGCAGAGATTAAATGGTTAGACAACCCGGAAATTTTTAGAATAAATCAGTTAGATGCCCACAGTGATCATAACTACTATCTGAATTATAAGGATTTGGAAAGTGGTGATAATAAATTGACACAATCCTTAAATGGACAGTGGGATTTTAGGTTTAGCATCAATGTAATGGAAAGACCGGCAGATTTTTTCAAGACAGATTATGACAGAAGTGGATTTGATAAAATCATGGTTCCGGGACACATTGAACTTGCAGGATATGACCAGATTAGATATATCAATACACAGTACCCTTGGGAGGGTAAAAGGTATCTTAGACCTGCTCACAGCATTGAGGGTGCTGGTGCAGGAGAAGGAATGTTCAGCGAAGCACAGTATAATCCGGTAGGGTCATATATAAAAGTATTTGACCTTGATGAAAAGTTGCAGAATAAAAGAATTCGTATCTGTTTTGAGGGTGTGGAGGAAGCAATGTATATTTGGTTAAACGGTGAGTTTATCGGATATGCAGAAGACAGCTTTACACCGTCAGAGTTTGATTTGACACCTTATATCAAGGAAAAGAATAATGTATTGGCTGTGCAGGTACACAAAATGAGTACAGCAGCGTTTTTGGAGGATCAGGACTTTTTCCGTTTCTTCGGTATATTCAGAAATGTAAGCTTAAAGGCTACTCCTGATATCCATGTGGAGGATATGTGGATTCAGCCTGTATTAAATAAGGATAATACAAGCGGTGCAATTAAAGTGGATGTAAAAATTTCTGCTTCTTCTGAAAGTACAGTAAGTGCAAAATTCATCTTATCTGATAAAGCAGGAAATAAGCTTTTATCCGAAGATTTAGTATTAACAGGCGATAAGAACATGTTGGCAGGAGCATTGACAGCAGATGTAAAAAAGGTTACTCCTTGGGATAATCATAATCCTTATCTTTATGATACATTTGTTGAAGTTTATACTGACGGAAAGCTTGCAGAGGTTATTCCATATAAGGTTGGATTTAGAAGAATTGAGATTATAGACAAGGTAATTCATTTAAATGGAAAGAGGCTTATCATTACCGGTGTTAATAGACATGAGTGGAGTGCAAAAACCGGACGGGTAATCGGTATTAAGGAAATGATTTCAGACATTCAGTGTATGACCAGAAATAACATTAATTCTGTTAGAACCTGTCATTATCCGGATCAGATACCTTGGTATTATATGTGCGATGAAGCAGGAATTTATGTTATGGCGGAAACAAATCTTGAAAGTCATGGTTCATGGCAGAAGCTGGGAGCAATCGAACCGTCATGGAATGTACCGGGTTCTGTACTACAGTGGCGAGAAGCTGTTGTTGACCGTGCAAGAAATAATTTTGAGACATTTAAGAACCATACTTCCATTCTGTTCTGGTCGTTAGGAAACGAATCCTATGCAGGTGATGATATAGAGGCAATGAATAAATTCTTCAAGGAAAAGAAGGATGGTAGATTAGTACATTATGAAGGTTCCTATTATACCAGAGAATATGAGGATACTATTTCTGATGTGGAAAGTCGTATGTATGCGAAACCGGAGGAAGTGGAGAAATATCTGATAAACAGTGCAAAAAAACCATATTTACTATGTGAATTTATGCATGATATGGGTAACTCCATAGGCGGACTCGGTTCTTACATGAAGCTAATTGATAAATATGAAATGTATCAGGGCGGATATATTTGGGACTTCATCGATCAGGCACTTCTTGTAAAGGATGAAGTGACAGGAAGAGAAGTTTTAAGATATGGTGGAGATTTTGATGACAGACCGTCTGATTATGAATTTTCAGGCAATGGAATTGTTTTTGCGGATAGAAGAGAAAAACCAGCAATGCAGGAAGTGAGGTATTATTATGGAATGTACATCTAAATTAAGAATCGTATATGGAGATTATACACTTGGAGTTCACGGAGAAGGTTTTGATTACGTTTTCTCTTATTCACAGGGCGGTCTGGAGTCTGTTGTGAAAAATGGATATGAGTGGCTTTATCGCTGCCCGAAGCCTACATTTTGGAGAGCACTTACAGATAATGACAGAGGAAGTAAGTTTCATATAAAAAGCGGAAGCTGGCTTGCGGCGGATATGTTTATTGACTGTAAGGAAATTGAGGTTATTACAGATGGCAAGTCGCAGGGAAAACCATGTGCGCCGGATAATAATAAGTATGGTGGAGATGTGCTTGCAGAGAACATCGTTGTTAAATTTGTTTATGAGACGGTTACAAATCCAAGAACCACAGTTGATGTGATTTATAGTGTGGAGAATACAGGAAAGATAACTGTAAGTGTTTCTTATAAAGGAGTAAAAGGATTACCACAGCTTCCTGTATTTGGATTAAGGTTTATCATGCCGACTTTGGCTGATAAATATATGTATGAAGGACTTTCCGGGGAAACTTATCCGGATCGTATGGCAGGAGGAGTAAAAGGGGTGTATGAGATAAACGATTTAAGTCTGACACCGTACCTTGTTCCACAGGAATGTGGTATGAGAATGGGAACTGATTGGCTTGAAGTAACAAGACATACAAGTCTTAACAACAGCAGAAAAGACAATTCAGCTCAGATATTAAGAATTGAAAAAAAGGAAGATACATTTGCGTTCTCCTGCCTTCCTTATACAGCAAGTGAGATTGAAAATGCAACGCACCATGAGGAATTACCTCCTGCAAGAAGAACCGTTCTTTGTATCTACGGAGCGGTAAGAGGTGTGGGCGGAATTGACAGCTGGGGAAGCGATGTGGAAGATGCTTACCATATTGATGCAGAGAAAGATATAACATATTCTTTTGTGATTTGTTAAGAAGGAATTGAGGTTGTTAGGATGAAGACAAATGAAATGAAGAAGAACATCTTAGAAGATGGAATGGATGAAAGATTTTTAGACATCTATGTAGATGCTACAAAGCTTGAATATCATAAAAGGCGTTATGTGCAAGCCATAGAACTGTTTGAAGCACATTATGGAGCCGGGGAAGCAGAAATATTTAGTGCACCGGGCAGAAGTGAAGTGGGTGGAAACCATACGGATCATCAACATGGAGAGGTTCTGGCTGCATCCATCAACCTTGATACGATTGGCATTGTCAGACAGACTGAGGATAATCAAATCCGAATCATATCTGATGATTATGATGAAGTGGTTATCTCATTAGATAATATTGACTGTAAAGAGGAAGAAAAGGAAACAACAACTGCATTGATTAAGGGTGTTGTTGCAGGCTTTATGGAAAGAGGCTATAAAGTAGGTGGTTTCAGAGCATATGCTACCAGTGATGTATTAATTGGTGCAGGTCTTTCTTCTTCGGCAGCTTTTGAAACACTGATTGGGACTATTCTGTCGGGACTTTATAATGATATGAGTATTTCAGCCATTGAAATAGCGATTGTTGGACAATATGCAGAAAACGTATATTTTGGAAAGCCTTGTGGATTGATGGATCAGATGGCTTGTTCTGTTGGAAATCTGGTATATATTGATTTCAAGGACCCGAAGAAGCCGGAAGTTGAAAAATTGGATTTTAATATGAGTGAGCATGGATACAGCTTGTGTATTACAGATACGAAGGGTTCACATGCAGATTTAACATACGAATATGCAGCCGTTCCACAGGAGATGAAAAGAGTTGCAAATCATTTTGGAAAAGAGGTTCTCCGTGAAGTAGAGGTGGTGGATGTTATTAAGGCGATACCAGAGCTTAGGGAGAAGTACGGAGACAGAAGCGTATTAAGAGCACTGCATTTCTTTACAGAAAATGAGAGAGTACAAAAAGAAGTAAATGCATTAAAGTGGGGAGATATGAATCTGTTTTTGGATAACGTGAAGGAATCGGGGGATTCTTCTTTCAAATACTTACAGAATGTATATTCAAGTAACGATGTGGAAAATCAGAATATTTCAGTTGCACTTATGATGAGTGATGTTTTGTTAAAAACAGAAGGTGTGAGCAGAGTGCATGGTGGAGGTTTTGCAGGAACCATTCAGGCATTTGTAAAAAATGATTTCGTTGTGCCATATAAGATGCAGATGGACAGCATTTATGGAGAAGGTTCCTGTAAGGATTTAAGAATCAGAAAATATGGCGGCATTAAGGTGATGTAAGGAGGCTGGGACAATGAGAATTTTAGTGTTAGGCGGAGCCGGATATATTGGTTCCCATACAGTATATGAATTGATAGACGCTGGATATGAGGTAGTAATAATTGATAATCTGTTAACCGGATTTAAGGAAGCAATTCACCCGGAAGCAAAGTTTTATGAGGGAGATATTCGAGATAAAAAATTTTTGGATGAAGTGTTTTCAAAAGAGAAGATAGATGGTGTGATTCATTTTGCGGCAAGCTCACAGGTTGGAGAGAGCATGACAAATCCGCTTAAATACTATAATAATAATCTTTGCGGAACAGAGGTGTTGTTAGAGAGTATGATGGAGCATGGAATTGATAAGATTGTATTTTCTTCAACTGCTGCTACATATGGAGAGCCGGAGAGTATTCCTATTTTGGAAACAGACAGAACACTTCCAACTAACTGTTATGGAGAGACAAAGCTTTCTATGGAGAAGATGTTTAAGTGGACTTCCAAAGCACATAATTTAAGATATGTGTCTCTTAGATATTTTAATGCATGTGGTGCTCATCCGAATGGAAAGATTGGGGAAGCACATAATCCGGAGACTCATTTAATTCCACTTATTTTGCAGGTTCCAAATGGTAAACGTGAGTATATTTCTGTATTTGGTAACGATTATGATACAAAGGATGGAACCTGTATCAGAGATTATATTCATGTAAATGATTTGGCACAGGCTCATATTTTAGCAATGGAATATTTGGCAAAGGGTGGAGAAAGTGACATTTTCAATTTAGGAAATGGAATAGGTTTTACAGTAAAAGAAGTGATTGATGTAGCTCGTGAGGTTACAGGACATCCGATTCCGGCAAAGGAAGAACCAAGAAGGGCAGGAGATCCTTCTACTCTCATTGCATCCAGTACAAAGGCCAAGGAAGTTTTAGGCTGGAATCCCCAATATGCAGATTTACACACCATCATTGCAACAGCTTGGCAGTGGCATGAAAATCATCCAAACGGTTATTAGAATTAAGGGAGGTTTTTCACATGGATAAAGTAATATCAGAATTAGTAAGTTATGGAATGTTGAACGGTCTGATTACAGAGGATGACAAGGTATATGTCATTAACAGATTGTTGGAGCTGTTTGACAAGAAGGATTTTGTGTGGAGTGATGAACAGGTAAGACCGATACATCTGATTTTGGAAGATATGATGAATTATGCCATCGAGCAGGGAATCATGGAAGATGACACCATAACAACTAAGGATTTGTTTGATACAAAGATAATGGGGTTAATTACTCCGATGCCTTCACAGGTAAGAGAGAAGTTCCAAAGACTCTATTCTGAAAGTCCTAAGCTTGCTACGGATTATTATTACAAATTTAGTCAGGATACTAATTACATCAGAAGGGACAGAATCGAAAAGGATGAAAAATGGACCACAGATACCGAGTATGGACAGATTGATATTACGATAAATTTGTCTAAGCCGGAAAAGGACCCCAGAGACATAGCAAAAGCGGCAACAGCGAAAAAGAATGAGTATCCGAAGTGCCTTCTTTGTGAAGAAAATGAGGGATATGCAGGACATATTTCTCATCCGGCGAGACAGAACCACAGAATAATTCCGGTAAAACTGGCTGATAGAGACTATTATTTTCAGTATTCGCCTTATGTTTATTATAATGAGCATTGCATTGTTTTTAACAAAGAGCATACGCCGATGAAGATTGATAAAGCTGCATTTGTAAAGCTGCTTGATTTTGTAAAACAGTTTCCACATTATATCGTTGGTTCAAATGCAGACCTTCCGATTGTTGGTGGTTCCATATTAAGTCATGATCATTTTCAGGGCGGTTCTTATACATTTGCTATGGCGAAAGCTCCTTATGAATATATGTTTCAGGTAAAAGGCTATGAGGACGTGACAAGCGGCATTGTAAAATGGCCGATGTCAGTGATCCGATTACAAAGCAAAAAGCCTGAGAGAATCGTGGAGTTATCCGATTACATTTTAAATGCATGGCGCAATTACACAGATGAGGATGCGTTTATCTTTAGTGAAACCGACGGAGAGCCGCATAACACAATAACACCAATTGCAAGAATGAATGGTGATTTATACGAGATGGATTTGGTGCTTCGCAATAATATTACGACAGAGGAGAAGCCTTGGGGTGTATATCATCCGGAGGAGAAGCTGCACCATATCAAGAAAGAAAATATCGGACTGATTGAGGTTATGGGTTTGGCTGTACTTCCAGCAAGATTAAAAAAAGAAATGCTTACTTTGGGTGAGGCTATCGTAGAGGGAAAAGATATTCGGACCATGGAAGAAATTGAAAAACATGCGGATTGGGTAGATGAATGGCGTAATCATTATAACATTACGAAAGAGAATGTTAATCAGATTCTAAAAGATGAAATAGCAAAGGTGTTTGTAAAAGTTTTGGAATGTGCTGGTGTATATAAGCGTACTGAGGAAGGACAGAATGCGTTTAGGAAGTTTATTTCAACGCTTTAGTTACATTCTGTGATTCCACTTGAAGTAGTCCTTATAGAACAACATTACATTGCAAGTGAAAATAGCTGTGATTGATATAATTTATGGATGGAGGACTCAGGGATGATTGAATGTCTAAAATTTGGAACAACTAAAGAGGGAAAAGAAGCAAGTATTTATATTTTAGAAAATGATAGCGGTATGCATGTGCAGGTATCAGATTTTGGTGCACTTATTTTAACAATTATGTTTCCGGATAGAAATGGGGAAATAAAGGATATTACGCTTGGTTTTGATGAGTTAAAAGATTATTACAATACAGATACCTGTTTTGGTGCTTATGTGGGCAGAAATGCAAATCGAATAAAAAATGCCTGCGTAATACTGGATGATAAAGAATACAAACTAGATAAAAATGACGGAGAGAATAATCTTCATAGTGGTTTTGTTCGCTCGCACTGTAAAATGTATGATGCCAGATATGGAAAATCCAAAGAAGGTAATTATGTTGAATTTAGTCGTCTTAGTCCTAAATTTGAACAGGGCTTTCCGGGAGATTTGGAGCAGCGGATAAGATACACACTTACAGACAACAATGAGCTAATTATTGATTACAGAATGGCAACCAATGAAACAACAGTAGTAAATCCTACGAATCACACCTATTTTAATCTGAATGGGCAGGGTAATGGTAATATTTTACAGCACCAATTGGAAATCTATGCAAATAGTTTTCTTGAGATAGATGAAGATTTTGTGCCTACAGGAAACATTCTTAATGTTGAAAATACACCGATGGATTTTCGTATAAAGAAAATAATTGGCAAACAGATTGATTATAACGATGTTCAAATTAGACGTGCCAAAGGGTATGACCATAATTATGTATTTACAAATGATGGTAAGCTGAAAAAGATGGCAAAACTTTACTGTGACGAAAGTGGTATAACCATGACTGTTTATTCTGATTTGTGTGGTATGCAATTATATACAGGAAATTTCTTGGATGGAGTAGTTGGTAAGGGCGGTACAAGGTATGAAGAAAAAGCAGGTATTTGTTTTGAAACACAGTATTATCCGAATGCCTGTAATGAAGAACATTTTCCGAGTAGTGTGTTAAAGGCTGGACAAACATACAAATCCCGTACAATTTACGAGTTATCTGTTTCATAAAATTGGTAAATGAGAAGGATAATGGAATATATAAATATGACAATAAAGAGGCAAAAAAATATTGCACTTATAGCTCATGATGGAAAGAAGCAGGATATGATTCAATGGTGCTATGATAATAAGGAGATTTTAAAAAATCATCGTTTGTCCGGTACCGGAACTACTGCAAGAATGATTACAGATAAAGTGGGGTTAAGGGTAAAATGTTATAATAGTGGTCCGTTAGGCGGCGATCAACAGATTGGTGCAAAGATTGTAGAGGGGAGTATTGATATGGTGATTTTCTTCTCAGACCCTCTAGCTGCACAGCCGCATGATCCGGATGTGAAAGCTCTTTTAAGAATAGCACAGGTATATGATATTCCGATTGCAAATAATATTGCTACTGCTGATTTTTTAGTTCGTTCCTCTTTAATGGATAATGAGTATATTCATAAGGTAGAAAATTTTAAAAAGAAAGTTGCAGATAGAGCAGAGACATTGGAAAAACATTCAATGGAAAGCTAAAGGAGTATCATTCTAATAAAAATTGAAATGATATAAAGTTCTGAAAACGGATGGCATCTAATGTGCCATTCGTTTTCTGCTTTTCAGAAAGAAATCATAAGTTGACCAATAAGCGAGCAGAAAATGATGTGCATTGGGTTGTTTTCTGGACTATGACATAAGGCTATCCATTGATATGATTTATAATGAAAAGAGGCGTAAATCATGGATACAGACAGAAAAGATACCAATATACAGATTGGTAAAAGACTAAGAGAAGCAAGAAGAAACATGAATATTGATAAAGTAGAAATTGCTGAAGTGCTTGGGGTTACAGTAGAGCATTATCGTAAGTTCGAGGCTGGTTCGACAGGTCTTTCCGTAGATAAGATATTGATCCTTTATCGAATCTATGGTATCGATCCTACATATCTGATAACTGGTGTTAGCAGTAATGCAATGGAGTTTAATCTGGAGTATTATGTTGCAAACAGTAGTAAAGAACAAAGAGATTTGTTTTTTGACCGTGTGCTTGCATATGTGTCTAAATTGATTAAGTGAGATGTGGTTATTCCTGCTTCTTAGAATGTGAAGGAGGAATTGTTATGTTGAAAATTGCTATATGTGATGACAGCAGAACTGATATTGAAATGTTAGAAAGTGCTTTTGATAAGCTGTGCCAATATCCGATTGAATATGATGTGTATTTTAGTGGGGAAGAATTACTGACATACTGTACATTACACGACGAAACATATCATCTATATATTTTTGATATTGAAATGCCACAGCTTAATGGATTGGAACTTGCAAAGAAAATCAGGGAAAAAGATGCAAAGGCTCTTTTTGTGTTTCTTACAAGTTACACGAAGTATGTTATGGATGTGTTTGCGGTCATTACATTTGATTATATATCTAAGCCGATAACAGCAGAGAAGTTGGAGTCGGTACTCTTAAAAGCCATGCAATATCTGAATTTGATAAAGCAGGATTTTGGTCTTATGTCAATATTTTAGACACAAAAAGTCAAACTTTTTTATGCTGCACTTCTAGCTAGTAATTCACATTGATCTGGAGTCATGTAATTAATAGAAGAGTGTAGCCTTTTTCTGTTATACCAACCTTCAATATATTTAAATATAGCTACATTAGCTTCTTCGAAGGTACGATATGTATTTCTATAGATTTCTTCCTTCTTTATTGAAGAATGAAAAGATTCAATGCAAGCATTGTCATACGGACAACCTTTTTTGCTAAATGATTGTATAATATTAAATTCTTTACATAGTTCTTTTAAATCATTACTTGTGTATTGAGATCCTAAGTCTGAATGGAATATTAAAGGTTTATTTTTATCAGGATTCTGGCTGTAATAAGCATTTTTTAAAGCTTTAATAACTAAATTATTTGTCATTCTTTTACCAAAAGCATAGCCAATTATTTTTTTAGAATGCAAGTCAAGAACTGAAGCTAAATAGCACCAACCATCTTTGATAGTATGAATATATGTAATATCTCCTACCCATTTTTCATTAATAGAAGTAGTTGAGAAATTTCTCTTTAAAACGTTTTCTAACCCTTCTGCTACTTTCTTATTAGAATGAGGCTTGTATTTTTTTACAGTCACTGCACAAAGGCCAAGTTCAATCATTTTTCTTTGAACTCTCTTCAAAGATACATTAAAGCCTTCTGTAACAAGTATATGATGAATCCTCGGAGCTCCATATATTCCTTTATTAGCTTTGTATATTCTACTAATAGCTGCTTTTAATTCCTCATTTTCTAATTGTCTTGCTGATTTAGTTTTATCAAAAAATTTATAATATGTACTCCTGGCTACGCCTAGAACGGTACACATAGTCTTGATATCATGGTTGCTTTTATTAGAATCTATAAATTCTATTACTTTGTCTAATTTCTTGTTGCAAATATGGCCATAGCTTTTTTGGCTAAAGCCCGCCTTTGGTGTAATATTTCATTTTCCTCTTTAATTCTTGCCATTTCTTTTTTTAATTCTTTAACTTCTTTTAATGTCATAACTTCATTCTCATCTACTTTAATTTCTTTTACATCTTTAATCCAGCCGTTGATTGTTGATTTTGCAATGCCATATTCGCTACTTAGCTCTGCTAAGCTCATTCCTGACTTAAATAAGTCTACTATCATATCCTTATATTCTTGATCATATCTTCTGCCCTTTCCCATAATGGACACATCCTTTCTTAACTAAATATTATTTTACTTAGTTCGACTTAATGTGTCCACTACTTTATACTAACACCACTTAGAGGAGCTTAAGAAAACTGCACAAATAATGCCGATGGTAAATCAGATAGAAATACATCCATTAAGTGCTAAAGAAGAAATGCTTCAGTATTGTCAAAAGAATAATATACAGCTAGTAGCTTGGAGTCCTATAATGAGAGGAAGAGTATTTTCCAATGAGTTAATTATAGGCCTGTCAGAGAAATATAAGAAAACAATAGCTCAAATAATTTTAAGATGGCATGTACAAAGAGGAGTTATTCCAATACCAAAATCATCAAATAAGGAAAGAATAAAAGAAAACTTAAATATATTTGACTTTGAAATTTCCAATGAAGATATGAAAATTATCAATTCTCTTAATGAAAGTGATAGTGTATCAGTGTCAGGAGTACCAGATAATACAACATATCTTAAATACTAGTTAATCAGTGAAAACATTTATCTAAATTAGGTAGATGTTTTTTTGATGATGATAATATTACAGACTATTATATTAATATTTCATTCATTTTTTAAGATAATAGAGCATATAATAATATTTGAACTTACATTATAAGGAAAGTTTGAATTAATAAATATTCATAGAAAAAAATAGTAAGTAATATGATAATAGTTAGCTATAATTTTGAAGCAATAAGGAAAGTAATAAAAATACTTAAAAATTATAAAATTTAGTATAGGCTTAATAATTTTAAAGGGGAGAAAAAGATGATCGATGTGCATGTACATTTAGAAAAAGGGCCATATACAAAGGAGTGGCTAGATGAATTTGTCAACAAGGCCATTGAAAGAAAAATTAAAGAGGTATATTTTTTAGAGCATACCTATGTTTTTAAGGAATTTTATTTTTTATATGATGAAATGAAGAATTATAATGCATATCAAAATAATTGGTATGGAAATAAAGTTAAAAAAGCACGTAGTATTAAATCATATCTTAAATTTGTAGAAGAAATGAAAAAATATAAGTTTCCAATAAAAATGAAATTTGGTCTTGAAGTATGTTATTCACCAGAGCATGAAGAACAAATAAAAGTATGGAAGGAAAGGCTTCCATTGGATTTTATGGTAGGTGCAGTTCATTTTATTGATGGATGGTCCTTTGGTGATAAAATGCAAAGATGGAAATGTGAAGATTATGATATGAATAAGGTATATACACGTTACTTTGAATTGTTGACTGATTTAGCAAAATCTAAGTTGTTTGATGGATTGGCACATCCAAATGCATTGCAATGTTTTGGGGCTTTTCCACCAGGAGGATTTTATCCAATGTATGTTGAATTAGCAAAGCAGATTAATGCTAGTAATATGTATATAGAAGAAAGTAGTGGACTTGCCATTAATTATGGAAATATGCCATTAGGAATGAATTATGATATGCTAGAAGCTATGAGGAAAGAAGGTGTGGTAATTTATACAGCTTCCGATGCTCATAATCCTAGTGATTTAGGAAAGTATATCAGAGAAATGGAAAAATATATTTTGCTTCGATAAGCATTGAGTAGTTTTTTTAAATGACACTATAATTTGTGTCATTTTTTATTTTCATTAATGATAAGATAATCTTTAAATTACTATACAAAAATATGTTTAATGTATAAAATATATTTAAACAAATGAAGTGAAAAAGTTAGTAAAATACTTGAAATGAGGAGTTATAGGATGAAATTTTATTTTGCACCGCTAGAGGGTGTTACAGGATACATATATAGAAATGCATATAATAAGTTTTTTGGACAAGAAATAGATAAATATTTTACGCCTTTTATAGTACCAACAATGAATTATTGTTTTACATCAAAGGAATTAAATGATATAAAATCTGAACATAATAAAAATATGAAGGTAATTCCACAAATACTTACTAATAATGTAGAATATTTTTTAAGTACAACAGAAAAGCTAAATGAATTTGGCTATGATGAAATAAATTTAAACTTAGGATGTCCATCAGGAACTGTGGTTTCTAAGTTTAAGGGGTCAGGATTTTTAGCAAAAAGAGAAGAATTAGATATGTTTTTAGAAGAGATATTTTCAAGAGCAAATTGCAAAATATCGTTAAAAACAAGAATAGGTAAAGATTCACCAAATGAATTTTATGAGCTTATTAAAATATTTAATAAGTATCCGTTAGAAGAGCTAATAATTCATCCAAGAATAAGACAAGACTTTTATAAAAATACTCCTAATATGGAGGTTTTTAAGGATGCAATAAAATTAAGCAAGAACCCTTTAGTTTATAATGGTGATATTTTTTCAGTGGAAGATTTTAAGAAATTTAAGTCTGAATGTCCAAGTATTGATACAGTTATGCTAGGAAGAGGACTTATGGCTAATCCAGGACTTATAGGAGAAATAAAAGAAAAATCTATAGTACATAAGGATACTCTAAGAGCTTTTCATGATGAAATATATGCTAGATACAAAGAAGTTCTTTCTGGTGATAAAAATGCTTTATATAAAATGAAAGAGTTTTGGTTTTATATGATTCATAGCTTTGAAGACAGTGAAAAGTATGCTAAGCGTATAAGAAAGTCTAAAAGTGCGGCAGAATATGAAGGGATAATAGTGAGCCTATTTAATGAACTTGATATTGCAGGAGATAATGAAAGAGGATTTTCTCTAATAAAATAATTGAATTATATATAGCAAATATTAAATGATAAAAGAAGAAGGAAAGGTGAGAGCTATGAAAAGAGGAATTGGGGCATACATATCAGCAATATTAATTATATTAAATGGAGTTATATGTATTGTTAATCATCAGCAAATTTATAAATGGATTCCAAGCCTTTGTGGAGCTATATTATTGATAAAAGGAATAATAATGCTCATAGAAGGTATAAGAGCAAAGGATTATGCCACTTTAGAAGGAAAAAAATTTGAAAGGGCAATAGTTATTATTGCTATAGGTATAGGAATAATTATAAGACAAAGTGATGCATTATTTATTGTTGGTGTATTTTGGGGATTAGAAGGCTTAAATAAGGCAACTAATTATTTAAACGAAGGATTATACTATTTTACTAGGAAAGAAAAGTTTATTTTTCCAATGAGTAAAGCTATAATTGAATTTGTTTTATCTAGTATATTAATATTTGATCCATTTTCTAAGATAGCAGAACATATAGTGATATTAGGTTTAGAACTGGTATTAGAAGGAGTATCTGAATTTGTAAATATTTATAAAGGAAAAGAAGAACTGTTAGCGTAATATTTATTGAAAAGAAGCTTCCGTGGAAAGGAAGCTTCTTTTTAATTATTACTAATTTTCTTTTTTACCAAAAACTTTTTCTTGAAGAGCTTTACCAGTTGGTGTAATAGCACATCCACCTAAAGCAGTTTCTCTTAATTCTTCAGGTAAGCCTGTACCAACTTTGTACATAGCAGCAACAGCATCATCAAAAGGTATCTTTGAATCAACACCTGCCATAACCATATCAGCAGTACATAAAGCATTTATTGCACCAGAGACATTTCTCTTTGCACAAGGTATTTCAACAAGACCTGCAACAGGGTCACAAACTAATCCTAATACATTTTTAAAGATGATAGCAGCGGCATCTAAACTCATCTTTGGTGTTCCACCCATAAGTTCAACTACAGCACCTGAAGCCATAGCAGCAGCAGAACCACATTCAGCTTGACATCCACCTTCAGCACCTGAGAATGTAGCGTTCATTCCGATAATCATTCCAATGGCAGAAGCGGCAAATAAACCTTGAATTAATTCATCATCAGTTTTGTTTAATAAGTGCCCAGTTGTTAGAATTACTGCAGGAAGAATCCCACAAGATCCAGCTGTTGGACAAGCAACTATTTTACCCATAGCACCATTTACTTCTGAAGAAGAAATAGCCATAGC
The DNA here is from genome assembly GCA_012513395.1 of Tissierellia bacterium. Next base: position 1,067 of record JAAZCH010000280.1, on the reverse strand, counting down.
CATAGCCATAACAATTCCGTTACCCATTAATGAGTTTCCAGTATTGCAGTATTGTTGAAGACGGTAAGCATCTCCCCCTATAAGCCCGCTTAAAGAGTAAACCTTCTTTTCTCTACCAGCAGTAGCTGATTCTTTCATTGCATCAAGAGTTATTTTCATTTGAGCAAAAAGATCTTCACGAGAAACATTTTTAAGTTCCATTTCTTGACGAATAGCATATTCACTTAATGAAATTTGTTCAGCAGCACAGATTTCTAAAAGTTCTTTACCTGATCTAGCAATTTTCATTATTAATTACCTCCTAAAGAATTTATTAAAATAACACGGTTTACACCTTCAACTGCTTTGATTGCAGCTATTAATTCTTCTGATACATTGTTATCTACTTCGAAAGTCATTGTAGCATCTTTACCTTTTTGACTTCTTACAAGAGTCATATGAGCTATGTTAATATCGTTATCGTAGAATAATGTTGAAACTTTTGATACAGTACCAGGAATATCATCGTGGCATGTGATGATTGTTGGATATTCTCCAGTTATTTTAACTTTATTTCCGTTTATTTCGTATATTTCAACTAGTCCACCACCGATAGATGAGCCAAGCACTTCCCAATTAATATCATCACAATCTGTCATAAGGATTTTTACTGTATTAGGATGAACTTGTCCTAAATCTGCTGGTAAGAAGTGTACTTCTAATCCTTCTTTCTCAGCAATTAAAAGAGCATCTCTTAATCTTTCATCATCAGGCATCATTCCTAAGATACCAGCAACTAATGCACGGTCTGTCCCATGTCCTTTATAAGTTTCTTTAAAAGAACCATGAAGTAAGAATGTTACATCTTTAATAGGTTTGTTAACAATAGTTCTTGCTATTTTACCTAATCTAGCAGCACCAGCTGTATGTGAAGATGATGGACCAATCATAATTGGGCCTAAAACGTCAAATATTCCAATGTTAGCCATAGTGTTTATCCTTTCTTGTGTAAAAATTTAATATCTATTATAAATAAAAATCTAATCTTTAGAATTTTCTAAACTTGAAATTGTTTTGCTTGTTAATTA
>JAAZCH010000279.1 GCA_012513395.1 Tissierellia bacterium | reverse complement strand
GATTTGGTTAAATTCTTCGAATTATTGCAAATAGAAGGTGAAAACTACCCAAGAAGTTTTGAAGAATTGAAAAATAAGATTGATGGAAACAAAAGAGACCTAGTCAAATGACTAGGTCTCTTGCTTTACTTCATTTGATAGCCAGTTTGCAATATAGATTCTCTAACGAGAACATCCATGGCATCTAGCACTTTGTTGTTTGTAAATTTACCTAAGGGAATTAGTGAAAGTTCTGTACACGCCACTATAATGCCATCAGGTTGGTAGACTTCAAACAACTCCTCCAAAAATTCAATAAACTCTGGTCTATCTACCATATTAGTGCTTTTAATTTCATAAATTAAATCATTGATTTGAGTTACGTATTTTTCGTCTAAATCCAAGATTTCTATGCCGTTAGTTTCAGCATACTTTTCATATACGCCGGCTTGTTTGGTTCCAACGGTAGACAATACTAGAGTTTTTTTTCCATATAAAGTAGAAAATTCTTTCATGGCTTCGTCTATCATATTTATTATTGGAATATCCGTAAGACTTTGCACTTCATCATAAAAGTAATGGAATGTATTACACGGTATAGAAATTCTTTCTACATTAGCAGCTTCCATAATTTTTATATCTTCAGATACAGCTTGGATTATTACGTCGTGATTTAATTTCTCTACAATAACGCTAGTTCTATCTGGCATGGTAGAGTGACTAGATATTACTGTCCAAATGTGTTCTTGATCTTTTGTGGCCATTGTACTATCGATTATTCTAGAAAAGAATATACTCGTAGCAAGAGGACCCATGCCTCCAATTATTCCTAATTTATTTTTCATAGTAAGAATATTGTATTACAATTATAGAAATCTTTCTACTAGAATTTCTATTTAGTATCAGTTTTTAAAGAATCTATATTAGATTCAGTTCTAGAAATATATAATGCACATGATAAATCTCCCAATACGTTTAGAGAAGTTCTAATCATGTCTAGAATTCTATCTACACCAGCTACAAGTGCTATACCTTCAACTGGAAGTCCAACTCCTTGTAATACCATAGCAAGCATTATCATACCAGCTCCAGGTACGCCAGCTGTACCGACAGAAGCTAAAGTTGCTGTAAGTACGATAGTCATTTGTTGTCCTAAGTCTAAATTAAGTCCATAAACTTGTGCAATAAACAAAGCACAAACTCCTTGATATATTGCAGTTCCGTCCATGTTAATCGTTGCGCCAAGTGGCAAAACGAAACTAGCTATTGGTTGTGGAATATCTAGAGTTTCAGCACTTTGCATCGTTACAGGAAGTGTTCCTGATGAAGATGAAGTTGTGAAAGCTGTAGCCCAAGCTGTAAATGCTTTCTTTCCAAATTCAATAGGACTCATCTTGCTCAAGAATTTTACTGAAGCACCATAGATAACTACTATATGAACGATGGACGCTAAGTAAATTACGCTAATAAGCCTCATAAGTGGTAATAATACAGCCGGTCCATTTTGGGCAATTACTGGAGTCATTAAACCAAAGATACCAATTGGAGCAAGCTTCATTATTCCAGCAGTGATAGCATACATAGCTTCTGCAATGGAATCAAAAATTTGAAAAACAATTTGACCTTTTTCCCCAATAATTAAAAGTCCTATTCCAAATATTAACGCAAACACAATGATTTGAAGCATATCGCCACTTACAATAGCGTTTAATGGATTCGAAGGAATGATATTAATCATTGTTTGAATAAATGGTGGTGCTTCCTTCGCTTCATAAGCTAAGCCAGTAGTATCTAGTGTAAATCCTCCGCCAACATTTAAAATATTACCTAATACTAAACCAATTACGATTGCAATTGCTGTAGTAAAGAAGAAATAGATAAACGTTTTCGCTCCAATTCTACCTAATTTAGTTACGTCTTCCATTCCTGCTACACCTACGACTAGTGATGAGAATACCATAGGAACTATAATCATTTTAATTAGATTAAGAAAAATTGTTCCCAATGGTGCTATGTACGTAGTAGCAATCTCCGGAGTTCCTTGTAAAAAATAACCAACTATAATACCGATTACCATACCTATTAGAATTCTAATAGCAAGCGTCATACTACCTCTTTCCTTTGTTTCTGACATTTTGATACCCCCTTTTATAATATTATTCCAATTATAATAAATAAATAGAGGATAGTCAAACTAACTAATTTTATTTAGAACTTGTGATAAATTTAATAAACAAAATAGAGTTTTTTAATTAAAACATTTAAGAAATAGTTCAAAGATTTTATACAATCAATATCATATATTATCCAGGTGATAAAAAGAGAGACCAATCAGCCTCACTTTAAAAAATCTAGATTTCTAGATCATCTATGTTTTATTAACACCATAGATAATAATAAATTCTTAGCAATATATATATTTAGCAATTTAAATTAACCAAAGTATAAATACTTTGATATAATAGGAATATAATGTGAAATGGTGGGATAAAATGAACAATACATATGAGATTAAAATAGGTAGGCTAACGAGACACTTGCCAATTATTAGACTTTCTCCAAATAGATCAATTGCCAGCTTCGTAACTTTAGGAGATGCGGAATTGGTAAATGTATGTGCCAAAATGTTAAAAGATAAGATTCCTGAAGTGGATTTTTTAGTTACAGCTGAAGCAAAAGGAATACCTTTGGCTCACGAACTATGTAAAGAATTAGGCATGAAAAGATATGTGGTGGCAAGAAAAAGCGTAAAAGCATATATGAACGAACCCATATCATGCACGGTCATATCTATTACTTCAATAAAGCCTCAAAGTTTATTTTTAAATGATATGGATGCAGAATTAATCAATGGCAAAAAAGTTGCTTTGATTGACGATGTGGTTTCCACAGGTCAATCCATGAAAGCTTTAGAGGAATTAGTTACACAGGCAGGTGCTATTGTAATGGGAAGAATTTGTATTTTAGCAGAAGGAGAAGCCAAGGACAGAAAGGATATTATTTACCTAGAGAAGCTTCCCTTGTTCGATTAAATAAAATTGAAAGTAAAAGGGTATAATAAAATAAGTAATTATTGAGGAGGTCTTTATGAAATTCGTTAGAGGAAATTATTGTATATACGTAGGGTATCACGAGTCCGACAATCAGGCTGCCATACGATATCGAGATTATAAAGATGGAGTTAAGGAAGTTTATGACACTGTAGTTAAGTCACAACTATCTGGCCAGGGAATAGGTAAAAAATTAGTTGCGGAAATGGCGGATTTAGCTAGGGACGAAGGATTTAAAATCTACCCGACTTGTCCTTATGCGGGAAAAGTGATGCTAGGAAATCCAGAATATGAAGATGTATTATATTTAGGATAATTAATTAGAGATGATGCAGATCATCTCTTTTTTAAATATAATCTAACATTGATAAACAGATAATTGTCGGAATTAAATTTTATAAAATGAAAATAAAATAAAATAATTTTCAAAAATAAATTAAAGAAAAAGGTTTTCCTTAAAAAAATTCCTTTTTTAAATTGCCTCTTAAGGGTATAATGGTTTTAACTTATCAAATTCAATAATCAACTTATTTTATTAGTTACGCGATTCTGTTATGAAAAAATAGAAAAAATTTATATATATTTTTTCTTTTCGTGCAGAAAACTAGAAAATACGTTAGGAGATGAACAATCATGAGAATAGCACTAATCCATTCGGAATTAGACAATTTACCTGAAAAAGTATCAAGGGTAAATCCATATGGACCGACCCAAATGGGAAAAACCATAAAAACTTTAACCAGAGCATTAGTAAATGGAGGTCACGAAGTATTTCCAGTGGCAGCAAATTTACAAATGTTAGAAAATGTTATGAAGATAGGTGATGTAGATGTAATATTTTGTCACTATATGCCTATGCTAGATTTAAATAACCAGGGAAATGTATTTGCAGCTCTAGAACTACTAGGCATACCTATGGTAGGATCTGGAATGTATCCCCAAGCAGTTTCACTGTCCAAAGAAACTACAAAATTAGTATTAAAAGATTTGGGAATTCCTACAGCGCCATCTCAAATATTTTTCACAGGAGATGAAGAATTAAAACCAGAACTTAAAGACCGATTCCCACTTTTTGTAAAACCTGAATCAGAAGCTCAATCCGTAGGAGTGGAAAAAGACTCCTTAGTAAATAATGAAGAAGAATTAAGAGCATCTATTGCTAGAATTTTAAAAATTGTAAAACCACCTATCATAGTAGAAGAATATTTGCCAGGAAGAGAATTTACGATAGGAGTATTGGATTTAGATCCACCTATTGCACTACCGGTATTTGAATTTTTATTTGAAGATGAAGATGATGTTAAGTTTCAATCGGTAGAAAGAAAAGCCAAAGGAGATATAAAAACCCAGTGCCCTGCTGATATACCTGACGAATTAAGAGACGAAATGCAAAGAATTGCCATAGACGCTTTTAGAGCAATTCGTGCAAAGGGATATTTTAGAGTGGACTTTAGAATAGATAGAGATGGAAAAGCACAGGTTATTGAAGTGAATATAATGCCTGGACTAGAAGAAGATAAATCTTTTTTCAATAAAGCTGCATTAGTTGCAGGAATAGAGTATGACGATTTGATAAATATGCTTGTAGATATAGCATATAAAAAGGATCAAAGAAATAGAGATTTTGAAACAGGCCATTTTTAATTAGAATTGCTAATATGAATTGATTATTATAAAATAAGTTAGTTACATTCCCAAAGAACGAATTGGAGAATGTGCAGATAAAAATTACATATTTAACTTTACTCAAAATGATATAATTAAATATGAAAAGATTTTGCCTAGTGATAAATACTGCCAGGCTCAGTGTTTTTCGAGTTTAATTATTAGTTAAAGGGAAATATACATGGAGGAGATATATGAAGATAGCATTAGTTTATGCAGAATATGCTGACATGCCAGAAGAACTAAAGGCGATAAACCCCAAAGCAGACGAACATATGAAAAATATCGTAAGCTCTATCACTTTGGCATTAGAAAAGGGAGGACATGAAGTTGTTCCAATCCCTGCAAATGTAGATATGCTTAGAAACATCATGGACATCGGCGATATAGATTTAATATTTTGCCACTATGCGCCTATGGAGAATTTGCAACTACAAGGAAATGTATTTGCAGCTCTTGAGCTACTAGGCATTCCAATGGTAGGTTCTGGAATGTTTACCCAAGCACTAGGTTTATCAAAAGAAACTACAAAAGTTATTTTACGTTCTATAGGCATTCCTACAACAAAATCTCAAGTATTTATGTCAGAAGATGAAGAATTGAGTGACGAATTAAAAGATGCCTTTCCACTTTTTGTAAAGCCAGAATCAGAAGCGGCTTCTGTAGGTGTGCATAAAGATTCATACGTAGAGAACGAAGAACAATTGAGAAAGACACTTAAGAGAATATTTGCAGAAATAAATCCACCGATTTTGGTAGAAGAATATTTACCAGGTCGAGAATTTACCGTGGGAGTATTGGAAGAAAATCCACTTTTGGCTCTTCCGGTATTGGAATTGAAGTTTACAGAAGATTCTCCAACGAATTATCAATCCATAGAAACTAAACTACAAAAAACTTTAATCAAAGAAGTTCCAGCAAATATTCCAGAAGAATTAGCCAAAGAAATGCAAGAAATGGCAGTAAAATCTTTCAAAGCATTAAGAGCAGAAATCTACGCAAGAGTAGATATGAGACTTGATAAATATGGAAAACCACAGATTATCGAATTCAATACGATGCCAGGACTTGAAAGAGGAAAATCTTTCTTTGAAGACTCAGCTAACGAAGTAGGAATAGACTACGACACATTGATTAATAGAATGGTAGAAATAGCTTGGGCAAGAGAGAGAGACGAGAAACGATTAGAAATTGGAAAATTTTAAAAATAAATATTTCTAATTAATAATTTTAAATTAATAATTAGTAGATACCTGCAGCTTTTAAATAAAAAATTGGCTGCAGGTTTTTTATTAAGTCTAACTATATATTTTATGTTATTATAGTCTTATAAATTATTAAATACGGAGGAATTAAATTGAGAATTCTTATAACGGGCTTCGATCCATTTGATGGAGAATCTACAAATCCTTCTTGGGAAGCGGTAAAACTGCTGCCAGATACTATCAATGGAGCAGAAATAATAAAAATGGAGATTCCAACGGTATTTTCCAAAGCTGGAAATTTTATTATAGAAAAAATTGAAGAAATAAATCCCCATGCTGTAATTTCCATAGGGCAAGCTGGAGGCAGAGCTACGATAACTCCAGAATTTATAGGAATAAATTTTGTGAATGCAAGGATCCCAGATAACGAAGGAGAACAACCAATCGGTAACGTCTCAGAATATGGTCCAGATGGAATATTTTCTACACTGCCAGTTGAGACAATGGTGGAAAGAATGAAGGAAGAAAAAATACCAGCAAGCATTTCATACACGGCGGGTACCTATGTATGCAATCATGTATTATATACTGTATTAGAATATATAAAAGCCAACAAATTAAAAACAAAAGCTGGATTTATTCATGTGCCTTATATACCATCTCAAGTTTTGGATAAACCTGTCGGTACTCCATCTATGGATTTAAGTTTAATTGTAAAAGGATTGGAATTGTCCATAGGAGTAGTGGTAGAAATTTTAAATATGAATATTCAAACATTAGAAAGCTTTGAACTTAATATGTTAGTAGAAGAATTGGAAATGCAATTTGGATCAGATTTTTAAATAGAAAAACAAAGGGCGAAGCAAATGATAGCTTCGCCTTTAAAATGTAAATAGTATTCCTATTCCAATAATAGACATTATAGTTCCTAGAATTTCTGCAACGCTTATTTTTTCCTTATAATAAAATATAGAAAATGGCAAAATCATAATCGGCATGGTGGATGTAAGCGTAGCAGCTACACCTGCTGATGTATATTTTAATGCCAAAAGTGAAAGTCCTACTCCCAACGCAGGTCCTAAAAATCCTGCTATGGACATCTTACTGACAATTGATTTGTCTTTTATTGCGACAAGCAATTTATCTCTGTCTTTTGTAAAAAAATGTATGACTATCATTGCCAAGAGACCGCCTGCTATACGAAGCTGGGTTGCTTGAAAGGCTCCTATGGAACTCATTCCCAATTTGCTAAATATTGTTCCGACACTTTGGCCTGTGGCTGCTAAAATTCCAAAGATTAATCCACTAATAAGCATCTTTTTATCTATAATTTTATTACTATCCCTTTGTGAGAGGACAACTATTCCAATGCCAATTATGGTTAATACTATTCCTAAATATCCTAGGAGTGATAGCTTAACGCCAAATAATATGTAATCCAGAATTGCTGTGAGTATAGGGCTTGTGGATAGCATAAGCATTCCAAACCTCGGCCCTATTGTCTGTATAGATGAGATAAAGAAAAAATCTCCAATAGCAAATCCTATTATCCCAGAAATTCCTAGATACAAAAATGATGCAGAGGGAGCTTCAAAAGGGAAAACTTCTCCAGCTGTAAATAAAGTGAAGATGCTTAAAAAAATTAATCCAAAGGATAATCTTATCAAGTTTATCGTATTTGCCTTTAAATTTCTCCCGATATTTCCTATAATCATTCCATTTATAGTCCAACTTAAGGCTGCACCTAGTGCTGCAATTTCGCCAATTTTCATTATTTAATTTTCAATTATCTTTAGAACTTCCACTACATACATATAATGAAAATCTTTATTGGGATAGTGTTTGTCCACTAAGCTTTTTTCGATAAATGATTCTTCTGAAAATTGCTGACAGAGTAGTTTTTTAACCATAATATTTAGCCTAGCTTCTTTTAAAATAGGAGCTCCATTTTCGTCCTTTTCAATTGTAAGTCCAGCTTTTTCTAATTTGTCTTCATCTCTACCTGAGGCACTTCCCAAATAGTTTAATTCTTTCCTAAATTCTTCGCCTAAAACGCTTATAGAAAAATATTCGTTGTTAGGAAGTAGTTCTTGGGTATATCTTTGTGGTCTGACGAAGATATAGGCTACATTTTTATTCCATAAAAATCCTAATCCTCCCCAAGATGCGGTCATTGAGTTTACTTTTTCTTCGTTGTAGCTGTTAATGAGCAACCAATCGTCTCCAATTAGTTTAAATACATTTTCGTTAAAGTCTTGAATTTTAATTTCTTTCATAATCATCACCCGTGATAATTATATCATATTGGTAAAAAATTTTAATGAAAATATTAGTACTTTGGTGTATCCTATATAGGTAAAGCATTAATTTTTTTAAAAAATTTGGAGGTATTATGGCAGAGTTTAAATTTGAAATAATAGAAAAAGCAGGAGTGATTTCAGAAAAAGCATCTGGCTGGACTAAGGAATTGAATTTCGTTAGCTGGAATGGCGCAGAACCTAAATTTGATATAAGAGAGTGGGATCCCAATCATGAAAAGATGGGAAAAGGAATAACTTTTACGATAGATGAACTAAAGGCATTAAAAGAGTTAATAGATTCAGCATTGGAGTAGATAAATGATAGTGATAGAGGGTACTCTAGAGAGTATTGTCTACAGAAACAATGAAAACTCATATACAGTAGCTAGAATTTCCACCGAGGATGGTATGCTTACCATCGTCGGTTATTTTTCATATCAACCTATAGGTGTGGAATTAAAATTAAGTGGGGATATGGTATACCATAAAAAATTTGGGGAACAATTCCAAGTAAAGCGCATCCTCAATGCAGATACTTCATATTCTAACAGTATGGAAGCCTATTTAAAAAGTGGAGCAGTATCCCACATAGGTCCAGTACTGGCTGATAATATAATAAAAAAATTTGGTGAAGATACATACGATATTTTCAAAAACTCTCCTGAGAGACTTATGGAAGTTTCTGGAATAGGGAAGAAAACTTACGAGAAAATCATGGCATCTTTCAATCAACAAACGGATTTAAGAGATGTTATGATTGAACTTGCGAATTATGGAATTGGAACTGCCCTAGGTCACAAATTATTTGCTCGTTACGGCGAAGGGGTTTTGGAGATTATCAAAAAAAATCCATATAGACTAATAGATGAAAATAGCGGAATAGGATTTAGAACTGCAGATGCCATAGCTAAAGAATCGGGAGTCTTAGAAAACGACGTAAATCGAATAGAAGCAGCAATGGTATATCTTTTAGGAAATTCAGGTAACGAAGGGCATTGTTATCTTCCTCTCAATAATTTAAAAAACAGAACTTCAGATTTCTTGCGTTTAAATAGAACAGATATAGATAATGCTGTCAATGAATTTGCCATCAACAGAAGTGTGCAAGTGGTAATATCCAATGGTGAAGAACGAGCATATATAAGCGCTCTTAATAGTGCGGAAAATCTAATTGGCATGAAAATAAATATTATAAACAAAAAATCCACCTATTTACCAAGTATTGACATAGACTCTAGAATCAGAATGATTGAGTCTTTAGATAATATAGAATTTGGAGAACAACAAAAAAAGGCCATTAAACATGCTTTTGAGAGAAGAGTTTTGATTATTACAGGTGGACCTGGAACAGGAAAGACTACAACCTTGAAGTCAATTTTGAGAATTGCAGAAGAGATGGGACTTAACTACGCCCTTACTGCACCCACTGGGAGGGCAGCAAAAAGAATGGAAGAAGCAACTGGAAAAACTTCCCAGACTATCCATAGACTATTGGAATATCAATTTAACGGAAATTTTATGGAATTTGGAAGAAATGAAGAAAATCCATTAGACCAGGATATGATAATTGTAGACGAGATGAGTATGGTGGATACAATCTTACTTTCAGAACTTTTAAAAGCAGTAAAGCCCAAGGTGAGAATAGTAATGCTAGGAGACGTAAATCAAATTCCTTCAGTAGGACCGGGAAATGTTTTAAAAGATTTAATATCTTCTATGCAAATAGACATAGTAAGATTAGATACCATATTTAGACAGACAGAAGGCAGTACCATAGTCGAAAATGCCCATAGAATAAATGAGGGCTCATTTCCCGTTATGAACACTAAAGATAGCGATTTTTTTATGATCTCATCGGAAAATGAAAGCAAAACGGTAGAGATAATTAAGGAATTAGTTAGCGAGAGGCTGCCTAAGTTTTATGGTTTGGATGTACTTCAAGACATTCAAGTTTTAGCGCCTATGAAAAAAGGAACATCAGGTGTACAAAATTTAAATTATGAATTGCAACAATCTATTAATCCTCCTGATTATTCTAAAAATGAAATGATCATTGGAGAATCCCTATTCAGAGTGGGAGATAAGGTGATGCAAACTAAAAACAATTACCAAACTGAATGGAAAGCATATACCTCAGATAGAATAGTATATGACAGTGGTATGGGAATATACAATGGAGACATAGGATATATTACCGAAATTGATCCCTTCAATAATACTCTAGTTGTAAATTTTGACGATAAGGAAGTGGAATACGGAGAAGAAAATGTTAAAGAATTGAATTTAGCTTATGCAATTACTATTCATAAATCCCAAGGAAGTGAATTTCCAGCAGTTGTAATACCTATTCATTATGCTCCAGAAATATTGGCCAATAGAAATTTAATCTATACGGCAATTACGAGAGCGAAAAAGCTCTTAGTACTCGTGGGAAAAGAAGAAAGACTTCAATCCATGATAGCCAATACTTTTATGAGTCAAAGATACACAGGACTGGAAGGGAAAATTAAAGAATATAGTAGGATTATCCAAGATGAAACTGAAGAAGAAAAATTGTTTAATATGCGATAGAAAGACGAATACACATCTTACTATTTGTGATGATTGCTATAATATTTTAATACCTAAAAAAGAAAAGGTGGTAAAAGGATTCGAATATGTAGACGAAGCGCATTCTTGTTTTTATTATTCTCCACTAGTAAGCGAAGTGTTGCGACGCTATAAATTTGGAAATCAAAGATATTTTTATTTACTATTTTCAGAATTGCTATTAGAGAAAATTTTAAACTTAAAACTTTATAGTAAGTTTGATGCAATCATTCCAATTCCCCTTCACAAAAAAACATTGTTAAAAAGAGGTTTCAATCAAATAGATTTATTGACTGAGTACTTATCAATTAATCTTAAAAGAGAAAACTATACTGATGTATTGCTAAAACCTAAATTTACTGAGGAGCAGGCGAGACTGGACAGTGGGGAGCGAAAAACAAATTTATCAGGAGCATTTGCAATTGAGAACCAAGAAAAAATAGAAGGCAAGAGCATATTATTAGTTGACGATATGATAACGACAGGTGCTACCGTGGAGGAATGTTCTAAAATCCTAAAAAATCATGGAGCAAAAACTGTAATAGTATTGTCAATAGCTACTACGACTTAAAATAGATGACTTTACAAAAACCTTTTAATATTATATAATTTTACTTATATTTAAAGATATAGATGGAAAGAGTAAATAACCATTCGAAACTAGAGAGTTGACGGTTGGTGCAAGTCAATGTAGATGTTTATTGAAGATGGCTCCATTTTCGCTTTTGCCGTTAAACTCGCGTTAAGAGTAAGAGCTGATCTATGTAAATAGATAATTAGAGTGGAACCGCGGATTACTTCGTCTCTTTTGACGGAGTTTTTTTATTGAAAATTAATTTAGGAGGAATTATGACAGACAAAACCCTTTATATTACGACACCGATATATTATCCCAATGACAATCTACACATTGGACATACTTACTGCACAATGGCAGTGGATTCGATTAAAAAGTTTAGACAGTTTCAAGGATATGACGTCTTGTTTACTACTGGGACAGATGAACACGGACAAAAATTGCAAACGAAGGCTCATGAAATGGGATATGAAAACCCTAAAGATTATATTGACCCAATTGTAGAATCGACAAAAAAACTATGGAAAACATTAGGTATCCACAATGATTTCTTTATAAGATCTACTGATGAGCAGCATGCAAAAAATGTGCAACAAATATTTCAACAATTATACGACCAAGGCGACATCTACAAAGGCGAGTACGAAGGATTTTATTGTACACCTTGTGAATCTTTTTGGACCGAAAAGCAATTAGACGAAGATCACAACTGCCCAGACTGTCACAGACCAGTTCAAATGCAAAAAGAAGAAAGTTACTTTTTCAGACTTTCAAAATATAGAGATGCACTTTTAAAATACTACCAAGACAATGAAAAGTTTATTATGCCTAAAACTAGGGAACATGAAATGGTTAACAACTTTCTAAAGGATGGGCTTGACGATTTAAGCGTAAGCAGAAGCAGTTTTGATTGGGGAATTAAAGTTCCCTTTGATGACAAGCACGTCATTTACGTATGGATAGATGCACTTTCTTGTTATTTGACAGCACTAGGTTATGGAACTGATGAGGAGAAATTTAACAAGTATTGGCCAAATACTACACATTTTGTAGGTAAGGAAATAGTAAGATTTCATGCTGTAATTTGGCCTGCCATATTGATGGCACTTGGAATAGAGTTGCCCCAACAAATATTCGGGCACGGCTGGATTTTATTTGACAATGAAAAGATGAGTAAGTCCAAGAGAAATATTTATTATCCAGAACCAATAGTAGAAACTTATGGCGTGGATGCACTGAAATACTTTTTACTTCGTGAATTCACTTTTGGATATGATGGGTCCTTTACTAGAGAAAAGTTCTTAAATAGATTGAATTCTGATTTGGCAAATGATTTAGGAAATTTAGTTTCTAGAACAGTATCTATGATTGAAAAATACAATGATGGAATCATAAATGCGCCAGCAGAATACAATGAAATAGACAATGAATTAAAAGATTTAGCATTATCTATAATGGGAAAAGTAGAAGAATCTATGGTAGATTATAATTTCTCTGAAAGCTTGGAAACATTGTGGACGTTAATTCGTAGAACTAATAAATACGTAGACGAAACAGAGCCTTGGATAATTGCAAAAGATGAAAACAAAGACAGAATAAATACTGTTTTATATAATTTAGCTGAATCCTTAAGAGTTATTAGCGTAATTCTTTATCCGATTTTAACTGAAACAAGTTTAAAAATTAGAGAACAACTAGGACTAACAGAGATTCCTACTATTGAAGAAGCATCTAAATGGGGACTTACAAAGTCTGGTACAAAAGTGGAAAAGAAAGAAATAATTTTCCCAAGATTAGATGTTGAAGTGGAAATGGAAGAGATGGTTAGGAGAAATGAAGAGCTAATAGAATCTAGAGATGCAGAAAAGAGAAAAGATTCATCTGGTTCAGCAGTGATTGAAGAAGCTGAAGAGTCAGAAGAAGATCAAATTAAGCCTGAAATCACTTTAGATGATTTTGCAAAATTGGATATCAAAGTAGCGTTAATAGAAAAATGTGAAAATCATCCAAATGCTGATAGACTTTATGTTTTAAAATTAAAAATTGGAAACAGAAGAAAGACTTTAGTATCTAGCATAAAAGAGTACTATACTCCAGAAGAGCTGGAAGGCAGAAAAATTTTAATTATAGATAATCTTAAACCTCATAATTTCCGAGGAATAGAATCGGCTGGAATGCTTTTAGCTGCCCAAGACGAAGATGGAAATCTCACATTAGCTACTGTGTCAGAAGATATTGTAGATGGAGCGAGGGTGGATTAATGATAGATGCACATGGACATCTGGAAGATAGGCAATTTGACGAAGATAGACATGAGATACTTTCTAATTTAAAAGCAGATGGAATTGATTATTTTTTCAACTGTGGAAGTAGTGTTGAAACTAGCAAGCAGTCTGTAGAATTTGCAACAGAATATGAAAATGTTTATGCTATAGTAGGAATCCATCCACTTTATGCAGATGAATTTAATGAAGAAACTTTTGAAGAAATTAAAAAAATGGCTCAGATGAAAAAAGTTGTAGCCATAGGCGAGACAGGACTGGACAATTATTACAAAGACAGTCCTTCTCCTGAAATCCAAGAGAAATGCTTCCATGCACATCTGGATTTGGCAGAAGAATTGGGGATGCCGGTGGTCATACACTCTAGAGATGCACATCAAAAAACTTTTGATATTTTAAAAGCTAGGAAGGAAAAAAATAAAGACTTTTCTGCATTGATGCATTTATATTCTGGAAGTGTTGAACTTATGAGAGAATATATGAAGTTGGGTTTTTATATCACTTTGGGTGGGGCTACTACATTTAAAAATGCTAGGGTTCCCCAAGAAGTAGCTAAAGCTGTTCCATTGGATAGATTGATGTTAGAAACTGACTGTCCATAT
>JAAZCH010000278.1 GCA_012513395.1 Tissierellia bacterium | reverse complement strand
CGGGATGCGTGCCACTTTTTTTCTTGTTAATAATATTCATATATTTACGTGTTATTGTGACGTTTGTGATAAATAAGCCGTTATGATATACTGAAGATAGTTAAAATTTGAACCAAAAATTTATGGAGGTGTTAAATGCATATAGCATTAATTTATTCAAGATATGAAGATTTAGTTGAAGAAGCAGCAAAACTAAATCCCCATGGAGCTGTACAAATGAAAGACACTGTTATGGCAATAGCAGAAGGATTGGAAGCTAGTGGACATAAGGTAACTAAAATCGAAGCGACTAACGCTTTATTAAGTACTTTGCATGATATCGAAACTCCAGATGTCATTTTTAACTTAAGTGCAGGGATAACGAATAAAAGATCCCAGGCTAATATAGTAGGTATGCTAGAGATGACAGGAATTCCCTTTGTGGGCTCAGGGTTATCGACTCACGTATTAGGCTTACATAAGGAAATCACCAAAATTTTACTTAGAGAAAATGGAGTTAGGACAGCAAAGTCCCAATTATTTACAGATGGAGATGAAGAAATTAGAGATGACTTCGTCTATCCTGTGATGGTAAAACCAGAACACGAAGGATCTAGTGTTGGGGTTACAGACGATAGCAAAGTAGAATCAAAAGAAGAATTACGAGCTATCGTAAAAGAAAAAATGGAAATTTACAATCAAGTAATTTTGGTAGAAGAATTTTTACCTGGAAGAGAATTTACTATGGGAGTAATGGGAAATTTGGAGTTGGAAGTTTTGCCAATTAAAGAATATCTCTTTGAAAAAGGTGGCGAATTTGAATTTTTAACAGTAGGAGCCAAAGCTGATGATTTAGTTCCTTCAAAAATTCCAGCGGATATTCCCATAGAATTAAAAGAAGAAATGGAAGAAATGGCTAAAAGAGCATTTAGAGCTTTGAGATGCCAAGACTTGGCTAGAATAGACTTTAGACTAGATAGCGAAGGTAGACCAAATGTAATAGAGTTAAATACACTTCCTGGAATGCAAAAAGGATATTCTGATTTCCCAATGACAGCAGAAGCAGCGGGATATAGTTATGAAGAACTTTTGAACAAATTAGTTAACTTTGCATTGTCGCCAAGAGGAAAACAATAAGAAGAGATTATAGATGAGAAATAATAGATAATAGAAGACTAGGATTATTTAGGTTTTACTGTACTAAAATATGGATTAAAAATATATACTTATTGAGGATTTAGAGTTGTGAAATCCTCTTTTGTAAGAAAAAGGTGAAATTTTATTTTAGTATTGACATTACTTATATAAGTAAATATAATATAAAAATGAATATAAAATATTTTAATAATTATTTTTGAGGTGGAAAAATGTTTGAACAATTAAGAGATGTTATAGTAGAGAATTTAGGAGTATCAGAGGAAGAAGTTACTTTAGAATCCAGTTTAATAGATGATTTAGGAGCAGATTCACTAGATGCAGTAGAACTTTCTATGGCTATTGAAGATGAATTTGACGTAGAGATTGAAGACGAAGAGTTTCAAGAACTAAAAACAGTTGGAGACATTCTTAGAGCAATCGAAGAAAAGAAGTAATTATGGATTTAGATAAAATCAAAGCTATCCTTGAACTATTTGAAGAAAGCAAAATTTCTAAATTAGAAGTTGAAGATGAAAATTTAAGAATAGCAATGGAAAAGGGTGGAGGGCAAATGACTTACACCCTTTCTGATT
>JAAZCH010000036.1 GCA_012513395.1 Tissierellia bacterium | reverse complement strand
TGGTGGGCAAATAATGCCACCTGTAATGGGTGCCGCTGCATTTATTATGGCAGACTTCACGGGATTTGCTTATGTAAACATTGTAAAAGCTGCAGTTATTCCTGCTATGCTATACTATTTTGCTGTTGGTACAATGGTTCATTTCGAAGCATGTAAATTGGGAATAAAAGGCGTTTCAAAAAATCAACTTCCAAAAATGGGAGTAATTTTTAAAGAACAAGGATATCTTGTTATACCTTTAGTTATAATTATCTATATGTTAATTGCCCAATACACACCTATGAGAGCAGCATTTATAGGTATAGTGTCAGCCGTAATAATAGCATTAATAGCAAGCTTTATTAAAAAGGATGGATCTTTTACTTTCAAAACTATACTAGATGCGATGGATTCTGGTGCTAGAGCAGCAATTGGTGTTGCTTGTGCATGTGCATGTGCTGGTATGATAGTAGGGGTAGTAACTCTTACAGGTTTTGGTTTAAGAATAGCAGAAGTAATTGTACAAGTAGCTAGAGGTCAATTAATTCCAACGCTATTTTTAACTATGATAACTTCTATAATATTAGGAATGGGTCTTCCTACGACTGCTAAATACATCGTATTGGCAACAATGGCTGTACCTGCTCTTACAAAATTAGGAGTTAACTTAATGAGTGCTCACTTGTTTATTTTATACTTTGGTGTTGTAGCAGACGTTACTCCACCGGTGGCTTTAGCGGCATATGCTGGAGCTGGAATATCAGGAGCAAATTCGATGAAGACAGGAGTGCAGGCCTTTAAACTGGCCCTCGGTGCCTTTATCATACCGTATATTTTTGTGTTAAATCCGCATTTATTGATGATAGATAGCATTTCTGGAACGACTATTAGTTGGATTCCATTCTATCAAGCGATTCCAAATATTATTTCTGCAATTATAGGAACTATTGGACTTGCTGCCTTTGTGGAAGGATATTTCTTCGATAAGACTAATATTATCGAAAGAATTCTTCTGCTAGCTGGGGCACTTGGCCTATTAGTACCTGGTACGATCACAGACTTATCTGGACTTGCAATTTTAATTATAATAGCAATAATCCAAAGAAATAGAAAAAAAGTTAGAGGCGAAGCGTAAATATAAACTTAATTGAGAGTAGGTAGATAAAAAAATTTACCTACTCTTTTTTAGTTTTTTAATAAATCTTGATAAATATAGAGGTTCGAAGGACTCTGATAAAAATAAATCATATTAAATAAAGTTTAGAAAATCGTTTACATATTTTCAATTAAATGATAGAATGAGTTGTCATAAAAAAACTAAAGGGGGTATTAAATATGACAATACAACTTAATATGATTCAGACCACGGGTCTGGCAATAGTAATGCTATTGGTTGGAAAGTTCCTCAGGGGTAAGATTAAATTTTTCCAAGATTTTGCAATTCCTTCACCAGTAATTGGAGGATTTTTATTTGCACTTATCAATTTAGCTTTCAGATTATCTGATACTGTATTGATAGAATTCGATGAAACATTGCGATCATTCTTTATGATAATTTTCTTTACAAGCATCGGATTTAATGCAAGTATTAAAACACTAAAAGCTGGAGGACCAATGGTAGGAAAATTCTTACTGGTAGCCACTTTACTTTGCGTTTTACAAAATCTTGTAGCTGTAGGACTATCAGGAGTAGTGGGAGTGCATCCTGCATTAGCATTGATGACTGGCTCAACACCTATGACTGGGGGACATGGAACATCAGCTGGAATTGCTCCACTTGTGGAAGCAGCGGGAATAGTAGGTGCTGAAGTAGTTGCAGTTACATCAGCTACATTTGGACTGGTTATGGGCTCACTTTTAGGTGGTCCAGTTGCTAATAGACTAATTTCAGGAAACAATCTTCTTGAAGCTAAAAAGAAACAAATTGAAGTAGACGTAGATGAGACAATTTTGGCAGAAAGCACGCAAAAATTAGATGGAGATAGAATGAACATGGCATTTTTCGTTATATTGATTGCAATGTTCCTAGGTTCTTATATATCAAATTTTTTAAATCTTCAAGTAGCAAGATTTACTGCTTTAGCTTCATTCCCGGCATATATTGGACCAATGATTCTGGCAATTATTGCTAGATATATCTCAGACAAAGGTTCAGATTTTATTCCAGTAGAAGAAGTAGATGTGGCTGGCTCTATTGGTTTAAACATCTTTTTAGGTATGGCTTTGATGACTATGCCGCTATGGCAATTAGCTGCTTTAGCAAAACCAATGATAATTCTATTATTAGCTCAAACCATATTAATTCTATTATTTGGCGTTTTTATAACATATAGAGTTATGGGTAAAGACTACGATGCTGCAGTTATGACTGCTGGTCATATAGGCTTTGGTATGGGTGCGACTCCAAATGGTGTAGCTAATATGGAATCAGTTTGTGAGAAGTTCGTATTTTCAAAAATGGCATTCTTTGTAATTCCAATTGTAGGTGGAATGTTTATTGACTTCGCAAACCTAATAGTAATAACCTTATTCTTGACTTTTGTAGGATAAGTCTTAATAACACAAAATTTATTGTAAATCCTTAGTTTTATTATGGAACTAAGGATTTATTTTATTTGTCCATGATTAAAACCTTTTATGCTAATAAAATATTTGATATAATACATTTACTGGGGGATAAAAATTTAGGAGGATTTATGACAATTGAATTTAACATGATACAAACAGCAGGGCTTGCAATAATTTGGCTACTTGTAGGAAAATTATTGAGAGCACGAATTAAGGTATTTAGAGATTTCGCTATACCTGCTCCAGTAATCGGAGGGTTTTTATTTGCACTTATTAATTTAGCGTTTAGAGTAAATGACATTATGGTAATTGAATTTGATGAAACATTGCGTTCATTTTTTATGATAATATTTTTTACGAGTATTGGATACAATGCTAGTATAAAAACTTTAAAGGCAGGAGGACCTATGGTTATAAAGTTTTTATTATTGGCAACACTTTTATGTGTACTGCAAAACGTTGTGGCAATTGCACTTTCTGGCGTAGCAGGAGTTGAACCAGGTCTTGCACTTATGACAGGCTCTACACCTATGACAGGAGGACATGGAACATCGGCTGGTATCGCGCCTTTAGTAGAAGCATCTGGAATAGTCGGTGCTAATGCAGTTGCTGTTTCTTCTGCAACTTTTGGATTGGTTGCTGGATCTTTGTTGGGTGGTCCAATTTCAAATATGCTAATAAAGAAAAATAATTTGGTAGAAAAAAAACAATTGGAAGATACAGAAGAATCTTTTGACGATAGTCTATTAGAAGAAATAGTTCAACCACTGGACGGAGATAGAATGAATATGGCTTTTTTCGTATTACTGATTGCTATGTTCTTAGGTTCTTATATTTCTAATTTTCTAAATGTTCAAGTCAGCAAAATAACAGCGTTGGCATCTTTTCCAGCATATATTGGACCGATGTTACTGGCTATATTAGCTAGATATATTTCTGATAAGGGATCAAATTTTGTGCCTGTTAAAGAAGTGGAAATTGCAGGTTCAATAGGTTTAAATATATTTTTGGCTATGGCATTGATGACTATGAGACTTTGGGACTTGGCTGATTTAATTGGGTCTATGGTAATATTACTATCAGCACAAGTGGTTTTAGTAGCATTGTTTGTAATATTTGTAACTTATAAATTTATGGGCAATAATTATGACTCAGCTGTTTTGGCTGCAGGACATATGGGATTTGGTATGGGAGCCACTCCTAATGGTGTAGCTAATATGGAATCAGTTTGCGACAAATACGTATATTCTAAAATGGCTTTCTTCGTTCTTCCAATAGTAGGTGGAATGTTTATAGATTTTGCCAATGTATTGGTAATAATTGGATTTTTGTCAATAATTTAAGATAATACAATAAAATTTGGGGAAAAGATTATTGACTAAAAAAGAGACTACACTTTGATTATGTAGTCTCTTTTGTTTATTTTATTATTCAGCACTATATGGTAATAATGCAACTTGTCTTGCTCTTTTTATTGCAATAGTAACTTCTCTTTGGTGTTTAGCGCAAGTTCCCGTAACTCTTCTTGGTAATATTTTACCTCTATCAGAAACCAGTTTTTTAAGTTGATCTACATTTTTGTAATCAATAACACTTTTCTTATCTGCACAAAAAGCACAAACTCTTCTTCTGGGTCTAAATCTTCTTCCCATTATTTCCTCCTATTCCTTAAAATGGAATATCTTCATTATCAATAGTGTAGAATCCCTCTATATCGTCTAAGCTATTATCGTCTGTTGAACTAGGATAGTTATTTTGACTAGGCATTGAATCCGAGTCATAATACCCACCACGACCTGATCTATTACTATCGTCCCATTCTAGGAATTGAACTCTATTTGCTACTACTTCTGTAGTATACCTTCTAGTTCCGTCTTTGGCTTCATAACTACCAGTTTGGATTCTTCCCTCAACAGCTACCAATCGTCCCTTAGAAACGTAGTTGGATACATTTTCTGCTTGTTTTCCCCAAACAGTCACACTGATAAAATCAGCAGTTGGCTGATTTCTAGATTCCATTTCAGCTTTTTTTTCTCTTGACAGTTGTCTGTCTACAGCCAGAGTGAATCTAGTTACAGCAGTATTGTTGCCGCTAGGTAAATATCTCAACTCTGGATCTCGCGTTAATCTTCCAATTAGAACGACATTATTCATAATATATTCTCCTCATTCTATTTATCAAGATTAATAACCATATGTCTTAGTATACTCTCTTGAATTTTCGCTATTCTGCTGAATTCCTTAACTGTGTCTGCGTCTGCTTGAAACTTAAACAGATAGTAGAAACCGTGATTATGGTATTCGATTTCGTATGCGAATTTTCTATCCCCCCACTCCTCGATTTCTTCGATGGAGCCGTTTGACTCGATAATGCCTTTTAATCTCTCTACAGCACCAACTCGTACGTCTTCTTCAATGTCGGGATAAAAAATTACGATTGATTCATAATTTTTCATTTGTCACCTCCTTGTGGACTAATGGCCCTTGCGGGCAAGGAAATCTTTCCAAGTAAAAATTATAACAAAATATCTAACAAAATACAAATATTTATTTGAATTTAAGTGGAAATTTTCTAATACATTATACATGAATTTGGGTATTAATACAAATATATCAAGGGAAATTGAACTTAAAATGTGATATACTATTAAAGGTGGTAATAATGTCAAATTACAAGATTAAAGGAATCGACAAATTTATTTATATAGAAGATACATATTACGGTGGGAATCAAATGATTTTTGATAAAATATCTAATTTAGGAGGATTTTCGAAATCTGAATCCTCTGGTTTTTTTAGTTTAACAGATATGCTGATTTATGAGTTGAATAAATATTCAAATTCTCTTGGAACCATTGGCAAATATGATTTTACTTTAGAAGAGTACAGTAATTTTTTAAGAAATTACGTAGATTCACCTGCCTATAGGCTCTTAGGATTTATAAGCGTAAATGCTATAGATAAATTTATTTATAGATTTTCTAATAATAGAAAATTTGATGTGAAAACTCACTTTAATAGGAACTTGGTTTCCTTATCTATATTTAAAAGATTTGTTATAAGTGCTCTTTCTGAAGATCATCCTATAATTTTACAAATGGGAAAAAGACCTAACAAAAATTATCCTAAATATTCAGTTATAGTAGGTTTAGAAAACGATAGTCTAATACTATCTATGGATGGGGAAAAGAAAATCTTAAATATATCTGAGATCTTTGACTATAATGATATAGAGATGGGATTATTATATATGGAAGTGTTAAATGTTAAAATAGATGGAAATGATGAGGAGGAAATTGATATGGATTATATGGTTAAATTTGAAGAGTGGTTAAATTCAGAATACATTGATGAAAAGACTAAAGAAGAACTGAAAACACTTGTTGATGAAGGAGAAATAGAAGATCGCTTTTATCAAGATTTGGAATTTGGTACAGCAGGCCTTAGGGGGAAAATAGGTGCTGGAACCAACAGGATGAATAATTACACCGTTGGACTTAGTACTCAAGCATTAGCTCGAGTAATTGTAAGTCATGGACAAGAGTCTATGGATAAAGGAGTTGCAATTGCATATGACGTGAGAAATTTCTCTAAGGAATTTTCAAAGGTTGCTTCTGCAATACTTGCAGCAAATGGCATCAAAGTTTATCTTTTTGAAGATGTTAGACCTACACCTATGTTAAGTTATGCAGTGAGGAAATTGAAAACTCAATCAGGAATTGTAATTACTGCTTCTCACAATCCGAAGGAATATAATGGATATAAAGTTTATTGGGAAGAAGGTTCTCAAATACTAGACGAACACGCTGACCAAATACTGGATGTATTAAGTAAAATAGACTTCAAAGATATTAATTGGGGGAATTACGAATCCAGTGTTCAAGAAGGCAAGATTGAAATTCTAGGGGAAAAGCTTGACAATGAATACTATCAAGAAGTTTTAAATATGACAATCAGAGAAGATATTGATAAAGGAGTAAATATCGTTTATTCTCCTTTAAATGGTACTGGATACATTCCTGTAACTACTGTATTAGATAGAAGAGGTTTCAATAACGTTCATATTGTAGAAGAACAAAGACTTCCTGATGGAGATTTTAATACAGTGGGCTATCCTAACCCAGAGGATGTGAAAGCCTTTGAATATGCTGAGAAACTTGCCAAAGAAGTAAATGGGGATGTGATTATAGCTACTGACCCAGATTGTGATAGGGTTGCTATGATGGGTAAAGCTCCTAATGGTGAATATTTTGCATTTAATGGAAATCAAACGGGAATACTGCTTATTAATTATATTTTAAATGGATTGGCAGAAAAAGGCGAAATTCCAGAAAATGGAGCGATTGTTAAGAGTCTAGTTACAGGCGAAATGGCTAAGCCAATTTGTGAAAGATTTGGAGTGTCTTTATTTAACACACTTACAGGATTTAAAAATATATGCTCACTTCCTAATGAGTGGGACAAAACCCATGAATATAAATTTATTTTTGGATATGAAGAAAGTATTGGCTACACATATGGTGATTATGTCAGAGATAAAGATGCAGTGGTTTCTTCAATGATGATTGCTGAAATGGCAGGATATTACAAATCAATAGGAAAAACACTTTATGAGGTTCTTTATGATTTGTATGAAGAATATGGATATTTTAAAGAAAGATTAATATCTTTGACACTAGAAGGTGTAGAAGGACAATCACGTATTAAAAGGATGATGGACTCTATACGAGAAGAACCGGTAAAAACTATTGGAACTATGGAGCTAGTCAAAATTACCGACTACTTAACAGATGATCCAATAATAGGGGTTTCTAACGTATTAAAGTATGAATTAGACGATGGGTCTTGGTATGTAGTTAGACCTTCAGGAACAGAGCCTAAAATAAAACTTTATATTTATGCTAAAGACGAAACAGAAGAAAGATCTCAGGAAAAAATAAGGGATATAGAAGAGACTATATTAGCAAGAATGAATTCAGTGGAATAAAATTGTGGCAAGGTAACTTGCCACAATATTTTTAAATGTCTAAAGGGAGGGATATTTTGATAGATGAATCTAGATCAGATTACAGACTTGAAACTATAAAGATTACATTGCC
>JAAZCH010000277.1 GCA_012513395.1 Tissierellia bacterium | reverse complement strand
TTCGAAGAAGTGGATAAATCGTACCTTCTGAAATATCTATATGATCAGAAATCTTCTCCACCATTTCGTACCCATAATGATCTCGATCTTTGAGAAGTGAGAAAACCAAAAGCTCTAAAACTCCTTTTTTAAATTGTACATTCATAACATCTACCTCACTTTAGGTATATATTATCATAGAGTACCTTTTAATACAAGGTACTAATTTAATTTTAATACTATATTTTTCAAAATACTGAAATTATTGTAACGCCTAAAATTTTCCTACAAAAAATGCAACGATACCATCTATCGTTGCATTATAGTTGCATTTTGAATCGATTATACGCCCTATCGTTGCACGACGATTGCAACGATAGGAATTTTAAAATTTCTTGAGACGGAATCTAATCGACTATATCAAGTCCTAAATCCACTAAATTCCCCACGGCAAGTAGCGTAGCCAACTTTTAACTGTAAACTATCAATTGTTAACTGCTTTATTCTTATTTAAATTTCTCAAAAAATATATCAGTATTCAAGTATTCCACTAATTCTTCTCCTTCAAATTTTGAAAGTCCAAGACATACTTTCATATATAGATTCTCCATGGAAGTGTCGTAAATCGTATAAAATTTATCCGCGGCTTCCAGTGCTTCTGCTGATTCGTATTGGTCGAAGCCTGATTCTACTTCTCCTACAAACACAGGAATATTTTCCTCTCCCGCTCTTTGTATTAGGGTGTTTATAGAGTATTGTGACTCTTTGCTATTTGTATTTACAGTTCCGGAGTGATATGTTCCGTGGACTATTGCATCTACTCCATCTAAATTTATCGTATCATATCTAAGTCCCACATATGGAAGGATTTTTAATACATTGGGGTTTTCTATTTTAAATTCTGATCCGTATGGATTTACTTTTGATTGTATTTCGTCTAGTTCTGGCGAATTTGCATTTTGAATAAATTTTCCATCTTCCATATAACCAAACACTCTATTTTTAAAGCTGAAATATCCGTCGATTATTTGATCCATTTGCTCTATTCTAGATCCTAAATGAACTTCTATTTCGTCATAATCGTTTCTATAAATCACATATAGGCCTTGAACTCCTACATCAAAAATAAAATCTATCGCTGAAGCGAAGTTGATTGTTCCGTTGGATATGTCCATGTCTATTGGATGATTGGCTCCTATCATAACTATTGGAACGCCTTTGTTGGCAAATAACATGCTAAAAAGATTTGCAGAATACGCCATGGTATCAGTTCCATGAACGAATACCACACCTTCATATTTCTCATAATCTATAGAATTTAACGCATCTAAAATTACATTTTGTGTGTCATATGTCATATCTTCACTGAGCATGAAAATCGGTCTAATCACTTCAAATTCAAAATTATATTTTTCTACCCTTTCAAGTATTTCAGGTTTTGCATAAATTCCCTTTCCAGCTCCAAGAGATCTTACTCCGCCAACGCTCTCAGTAGCAAAAGTTCCACCAGTTTCAATTACCAATATTTTTTTCAATTTTACACCTCTTTATATGTATTTATTAAGAAATGGCTAGCATTTGCCAACCATTTCCATTAATTTTTTATACTTTCTCTTAATGCTCTATCCACTCGTCTTTTGGAATCCCGCTCTGCGATGGAATCTCTCTTGTCGTAGAGTTTCTTACCCTTTGCAATTGCTATTTCCATTTTGACTTTACCTTTGCTTAGATAGAGCCTGAGGGGCACTACCGTAACTCCTTGTCTTTGGACTTCGTCGTGTAGTCGTTTTATTTCTCGTTTATGGAGTAAAAGCTTTCTTCTCCTTAATGGATCTTCGTTAAATATATTTCCTTGTTCATAAGGACTTATGTGCATATTTTCAATAAATGCCTCTTCATTTTTAAAGGATATATAGGCATCTTGGATATTGGCACTTCCTTTTCTTATAGATTTTACTTCTGTTCCCTTTAAAACAAGACCCGCTTCGTAAACATCCTCGATGAAATACTCGTGGCGGGCTTTTCTATTGGTCACTAGATTTCCGTCGACTTTTTTATTCTTCGCCATGTTTCATATCCTCAGTTACTAATATAAAATCGATAATGCTCTTTTCCTTGTCCACGTGATAAACTTCTACTTCTACACTATCTCCTAAAGAGTATATCTTATTAAAATTCTCTCCTATGGCCACTAGCCTATCTTCGTCAAATATATAGTAGTCATCTTTCATGGAGTTATAGCTTACTAATCCCTCCACCGTATTTTCCAATTCTACAAATAATCCAAAGCTGGTAACACCTGAAATAAGTCCTTCGAATCTTTCTCCGATAAAGCGTTCCATGTATTCAGCTTTTTTTATTTTTTCCACATCTCTCTCAGCTTCTTCTGCCGTTCTTTCTGTTTTAGAACTATGTTCAGCTACCTCTGGTAAGATTCTTTCATAATGTTCTACTTGTTTTTGATTCATTTTACCAGTAATATTTTCTTTAATTATCCTGTGAATTTGAAGATCTGGATAACGCCTGATTGGAGCTGTGAAGTGAGAATAATATTTTGAAGACAATCCAAAATGTATGTCATTTACTTCAGAGTATTTAGCTTTTTTCAAAGACCTAAGCATCATTCTACTAACTACTGCTTCTTCTTTTTTTCCTGCTACATCTTCTATAATATGTTGAAGCTCTCTAGGGTGAATTTCGTTTTGAACTCCCTTTACAGAATATCCAAGCCCTCTGATGAAATGCAAAAATACATTTAGCTTCTCTTCATCAGGGTATTCGTGAATTCTATATAAGAATGGAATCTCAGCCCAAAAATAACTCTCTGATACAGTTTCGTTGGTAATTAGCATAAATTCTTCAATCAATCTATTGCTAATACGCCTTTCCAATTTATAAATATCTACGACTTTTCCATTCTCATCTACTTCTATATATCCTTCTACGAAGTTAAAGTCTATGGAACCCTTATCATGGCGTTTTTTGTTTAAAATTTCCATGAGTTCTGCCATAATATCCAAAACACTTGCCACATCAGAACCTATCTTTTCTAAAGATTCTTGGTCTTTTGTTTCTAGATAATCTGACACATCGTCATAAACTAATCTGGCTTTAGAATTTATTACCGATTCCACAATTTGGCTTTCGACGACTTTTCCTTGTTTATTTATTTCCATAAGTACAGACAATGTAAGCCTGTCCACATCAGGATGAAGGGAACAAATTCCATTGGATAATTCTGGTGGAAGCATGGGGATTACTCTATCCAAAAGATAAACAGAGGTTCCACGAATTCTAGCCTCTTTATCAATAGGCGAGCCTTCTCTTACATAATGAGCTACGTCTGCTATATGAACTCCCAGATAATAATTTCCATTTTCTAGTATTCTTGCTGATATAGCATCATCCAAATCCTTCGCATCTGCTCCATCGATTGTAAAGATGAGTTCATCTCGTAAATCTACCCTGCCTTTAACATCTTCAGAATCTATCTCTGCAGGCATCTCTTGTGCTTGATTTAAAACTTTGTTTGGAAATTCCATACGAATTCCATGACTATGGGCTATAGACAAAACGTCTACTCCCTTATCTCCAGGATATCCTAGAACCTCTAGAACTTTTCCTTCAGGATTTTTCCCGTTTTCTGGATACTTAACGATGGACACCAAAACTTTTTGCCCGTCTTTGGCATCTCCTAAGTTTTTATTTTTTATAAATATATCGTAATTGGCAGACTTATTATCAGGAATTACAAAACCATACTCGTCCTTTTGCATTATGGACATGGTGCCTACCAGTTGTGTAACGCCCCTTTTGACTATTCTCTCTACATAGCCTTCTTGTTTAGATCTTCCACTTTGATCCTTTTTCAAAGACACAATTACAGTATCGCCATCCATAGCTCCACCCAAATCATCTCGGGATACGAAAATGTCATCCCTTCCTTGTAAAACTATGAAAGCAAAACCTTTTTCTGCCATATCCACAATTCCTTCAAAGGAACTGTCATTGTCGATTGAAGAATATCTTTCTTTTTTATCTCTAAAAATTAGTCCTTCTTTTTCCATGCTTTTTAAGCATTGATAAACGGCCTTCGTATCTCTTCCACGAATGCCCAATATATCAGCCACATCTTCTCGCATTAATGGAGTCTGTGATTGATTCACTATCTCTAGTATTTTTTCTTTTAAGGTCATATCTTACCTCCAATTGTATTATATATGAAACGGCTTATAATTTAAAGAAATTTGAGTAATCTAAGATTCCACACTATTTACGCAAAAATTTTATTCCGTATATTCAAATAATTATTACCCATTTTAAGTCTCTAATTGCAATTTTTATACCTATAAGATTATACTTTCTGATTAAATTATCCAACAAAAAAACCGAGATCTCTCTCGGTTGCAATTGATTTTAATTTTAGTCTAGAACGTAAACTTTTACATTTCTTCTTCCAAAGGATTTTACTGTACTTGCTGATTCGAAGAATAAGTCTATTCTGTTTCCTTTGATTGCTCCACCTACGTCTTCTGCTACTGCTATTCCATAAGATGGCCATCCATCTGTGGATTCGATATAAAGTCTAGAACCTAGTGGTATTACACTTCTATCTACAGCTACTACGCCAGGTCTTAACTTCGTTCCCAAAGCTGTAACGCCTGCCCATTGTCCATTGGATGCTGGGGATGCGTCATATGCTGTCGCTTGCATGGTTATTACTCTAGAATAGTTTCTACCATTTAGTGATCCTCCGCCGCCTACTTTAGTTGCTGCAGGTTTTGGTGGTTCCTTTGTTCCAACTTCATTTACTTGATTTATAGGTGCCTTTACTACTTCTTCACTAACTTTTGAACTAACTTCTTCGCCGTTCAACACTGTAGTTTCTGTAGTAATTACTGTAGTTCCTTCAATCCCTGGAGTTACTACTCTGGATTTTCCTTTTTCTAACTCTGCATTTTCTTGAGTTACTGTTTCAAAAGGTACTGAAACTACGTCTGTTACAGTTTTGTCCAAAACTCGATTTATGATTATAAGCGGTTCACTCTCATCTTCGAAGTTTATTTCTGTATCAAGTGTCGGTATCGCATAATCTTTTTCTTTCAATTCATATCCATGTTGTTTTAAAATGTCTTCAACAAGGATTTCTCCTGACTCTACAGTAGTTTCCACACCATTATCTAAGATAATAATTTCTCTTGGGCTTCTTACTGTTATGTCTAAGTCATTAGATATTGCAGTGTCTACTGCTGGCTCTAAGTAAATATTTTCTACTATCTCTATTTCTTTCTCTGCTAAAAATTCTCCTACTGTACTTGCAGTAGTATTATATGAGATTTCTTGTCCATCGTACACTAGTGTAACTGATTTGGAAAGCAAGGTCGTGGAACCCATTCCTATCACTACAAGTGCCATCAGTATCAAAATGGTGCGGAATTTCCCACCAATTCGTACTTTATTCTGGTCCATCATTTCCCTCCTAAATTATGGTCAATTCAATTTTTTGTAATTAGATTGTAACTACTTGTAACTGTTTTGTAACTATTTGACCATATTCAGAGTTTATGACATTCTGAGCATTTTGTCAATGAAAATGTACATTCTCTGTGTTTCTGTTATTTCAAAGGATTCAACCATATTGTAAATTCCACGTTAAATTTTCGCTGGTTCAACCTTAGTGATTTCAATGTGTTCGTCGATTGTTACAGAAGTATTACAAAATGAATTATATGGCATTTTTCCCAGTTTTTTCACCAAATATTCCCATTAATGGTGAGCTTTGCATCAATTTTCTTGGTTTTTGTGGGTGGTAATACTTATCTATTCAAATTTACAAATCATTTGACTACTTGTCTACCTTGTGATAGACTTTCTCATAAGATAAAACTAGAAATGTGAGTATGGGGATGCGGTTTTTAAGAGTAGATTTCGAAAGGAAAAATCGCCGAAATGCCAATCTGGCGTTGGGATCATGCTGAACAAGTATGATACTGTCAAAGAAGAGATGCCCTCTCTTTATTTGGAGTACTTCTCACATTTGGGCAGAAGGATTTCTATAACCACGAGGCCTTTTGCTCGTGGTTTTTTTGTATCTAATTTCAAAATGAGGGAGCGAAATTAATGAAATTTTTTGGAAGTATGGAAGCAAAAAACGATGAACTCCATATTGGTGGAGTGGGAGTAGAAAGACTTCGAGAGGAATTTGGAACGCCTTTATATGTAATTGATGAAGGATATTTCAAAAGCAATGCGCAAATCTTTTTGGATAATTTCAAATCAGATATTTTCGAGACTAGAGTAATATATGCTTCAAAAGCATTTACCAATCTCTATATGGCAAATTTAGTGTCTGAACTGGGATTGTACACAGATGTAGTAAGTGGCGGCGAGCTTTATACTGCATTAAAAGGTGGAGCGGAACCACAAAAGATTTATTACCACGGAAACAACAAGCTATATGAAGAATTGGAAATGGCAATTGAATCTGGTGTAGGAACTATAGTCGTGGACAACGAAAATGAATACGAACTTATTTCTGAAATCGCAAAAAATGATAAAGTAAAAGTCTCTGTACTTCTTCGTGTTAATCCTGGAATAGAAGCTAAGACTCATAAATACATTCAAACTGCAAAAGACGATTCTAAATTTGGAATGAGCATTTTCAACGAAAAAACTAAAAAGTTAATAGAAGAAATGCAAAGGGATGAATTTATAGATTTAAAGGGAATTCACTGCCATATTGGTTCTCAAGTCTTCGATGAACAATTCTTCTTCGCCAGTGCAAATGCAATGATTGAATTTGCCTATGAAGTGAATGAAAGTTTTAATTTAAATATTCGCGAGATAAATCTAGGAGGAGGATTCGGAGTCTACTATACCGAAAAAGACAACCCCTTTGAATTATCTGAATTTTTGAAAAAATACATCACTATAATAGAAGAAAAATTAAAATCACTACAATTTAATGTGGAAACTATCAGCATCGAGCCAGGTAGATCTTTGATAAACAACGCTGGTTCTACTATATATACGATAGGTTCTGTGAAAGAAACTATTACAGGATTGCAATACATCTTTATAGATGGAGGTATGACTGACAATCCTAGACATGCGCTCTATCAGGCGGAGTACGAGGCTGGAATCGCCAACAAAATAAATGCCAAAAAAACACAAGAATATACTGTAGCTGGAAAGCTTTGTGAAACTGGAGACATATTAATAGAAAACGTAATGCTTCCAAAAGCAGAGACTGGAGACATATTAATAATCCCTTCCACAGGAGCTTACACTTACTCTATGAGTTCTAATTACAATAGAATGCAAAGACCAGGTGTTGTCTTTGTAGAAAATGGTGAATGTAGATTGGCAGTTAAAGCAGAGACCTATGACGATTTAATAAGAAACGATGTGGCAAGAACATGAAAAGAATAGTTATGAAATTTGGTGGTTCATCAGTAGCTACCACAGATAAAATAAAAGACGTAGCTCAAGTCATTTTAAATAGAGAAAAGACTTGTGACGAGATAGTAGTTGTAGTTTCTGCAATGGGAAAAACTACTGACAATTTAATTAAAATGGCAGAAGAACTCTCTGAAAATCCTAGTTCACGAGAAATGGATTTATTAATGAGTACGGGAGAGATGATTTCTGCATCACTATTAGCTATTCATTTCCAAAGTCTAGGCGTGGATTCCATAGCATTAACTGGATTCCAAGCAGGTGTCCAGTCCATTGGAAATCATAGAAAATCCAAAATTGACACAATTGATCCTAAAAGAATTAAAGAAGAACTGGCTAGTGGTAAAATCGTAATCGTAACTGGATTCCAAGGCATTAACGAAAAGGGAGACATCACTACTCTAGGCAGAGGTGGTTCTGACACGTCTGCAGTGGCTTTGGCCGCAGTTTTGGGTGCAGAGTGTGAAATTTATACTGACGTCACAGGAATCTATACAGTAGATCCTAGAGTTAGAAAAAATGCCAAAAAAATAGACAGACTTACTTACGAAGAGACTATGGAAATGGCTAATCTAGGGGCTAAAGTAATAGAACCTAGGTCGGTGGAAATGGCAGAAAAATTCTCTGTTCCCCTTTACATTGCCTTAAATACAGGGGATGTGGTGGGAACTTATATATCGGAGGTAGATACTTTGGAGAAAAATGTAATAACAAATATTTCAAAAAAAGGTGATGTACTTTTAGTAATTATAAACGAGAGTTTCAATACTCCATCTAAAATTACAGAATGTTTTAAAAATTTAGCGACAAATGATGTCAATATAGACTTAATTAGTCACGCTAGAGATAAAGAAGGAAATCAAATATCTTCGTTTACTACGGATTTGTCTTCCAAAGGGGTCGTTAGAGAAACTTTAGGAGAAATGGAAATGGATTTTCATTTTATAGAAAACTTATCCAAAGTCTCTTTAATCGGTTCGGCTATGAGAAATCAAGTAGGGGTCGCAGCGAGAGCCTTTGACGTCTTGCATAAAGAAAACTTCACATTTTATGAAGTCTCTACATCAGAGATTAGCATCTCGTATATTGTCGATGAAGAAATTGGAAATCAGCTCGTTAATGCTTTTGCAGATGAATTTAATTTATAGGAGGAAAAGATATGTTATTTAGAGGTTCGGGAGTTGCTTTAGTGACTCCATTTTTGGAAAATGGCGATGTAGATTTTGCAGGTTTAGAAGAATTAATTAATTTTCATTTAGAAAATTCTACAGATGCAATAATCATAACAGGTACGACAGGCGAAGCTTCTACCATGAGCGATGAAGAGCAACTGGAAGTTATAAAAAAATGTGTAGAAGTTGTAGATGGAAAAATTCCCGTAATCGCTGGAACTGGAACGAATAACACTTTAGCCAGCGCAGAGTTTTCCAAATTAGTGTCTAATTCTGGAGTAGATGGATTACTGGTAGTGACACCATATTATAATAAAGCTAATAGACAAGGTTTGTACGAACATTTTAAAGCTATTGCCAATGCTTCCAGTGTTCCTGTAATTTTATACACGGTACCAGGAAGAACTGCAGTTCCAATTCCAGTGGACTTAGTCGTGGAACTAGCTAAAATAGAAAATATCGTAGGAATCAAGGATGCAACAGGAGACTTAGCATATACTGTAGCTCTTAGATCAGCACTACCAAATGATTTTGCAATTTATTCTGGAAATGACGACGTAGTAGTTCCCTTGCTTTCTGTAGGTGGTGATGGAGTTATTTCAGTTTCGGCTAATGTATGTCCCCAAGAAACCCACGATATGTGCCAAGCTTTTTTCGACGGAGATACTGAAACTGCAAAAAATCTACAAATTAAATTGTTCCCGCTTATAGATTCTCTGTTCGTTGAAGTAAATCCTATTCCTGTTAAAGAAGCCTTGAACCAAATGGGCATGCCAGCAGGAGCATACAGACTTCCCCTTTGGGAACCTACACAAGAAACAAAGGATTTGCTTTCTAAAAATTTAAAGGACTTGGGAAAGATATAAAATGAGTAATTTGAAAATAATATTAGTAGGTGCCACTGGTCAAATGGGAAAAACTATTTCCAATCTAGTAGATACTCTAGATGACGTAGAAATAGTTTACGGTGTGGCAGATGATGACGGAAAGAATCTCAGCTTTCCTATCTCAGAAGAGTTGCCCGCAAAAAAAATTGCAGATGTATTGGTGGATTTTTCCACTCCAAAATTATTAAAAGATATTTTAAATTACGGAATCTTCACAAATACTCCACTCGTTCTGGCTACCACTGGTTATTCTCCAGAAGATCTGGAAAAAATAGGAGAAGCATCTACTGTAATTCCCATTTTACAAACTGGAAATATGAGTGTAGGTGTAAACGTCATGGAGATGGTCGTAGAGACCTTATCTCGTGTTTTGGAAGGCTATGACATAGAAATAGTTGAAAAGCACCATAAGTACAAGGTAGACTCTCCTAGCGGCACTGCCAAAATGCTATTTGAAGCTGCAAACCGCGGAAGGGACAATAAACTCAATGCCTTAGAAGGCAGAGCTGGATTTTATGAAGAAAGATTAGATACTGAGGTGGGAATTTCTTCCATAAGAGGCGGAAATATCGTAGGAGAACACAGCGTCATATTTGCAGGTGTAGACGAAATAATAGAAATAAAACACACAGCAAATTCCAAAACCATTTTTGCGAATGGAGCTATCAGAGGCGCGAAATTCTTAGCAGACAGTCCTCCAGGATTATATTCCATGGACGATGTCTTGGAGATATCAAATGAATAAAATTAAAATTGGAATTTTAGGATATGGAAACTTAGGCAAAGGTGTAGAAAATGGACTTAAGAAAAATCCCGATATGGAATTAGTGGGAATTTTCTCCAGAAGAAATCCAGAAGATTTAAATACGCCCTCTCCTACTTACCATATAGAGGATTTAATAAATTTTCAAGAAGAAATCGACGTTCTAATAATGTGCGGAGGTTCTAAATCAGACATACCTACCCAAGCACCTGAAATGGCAAAATTTTTCAATACCGTAGATAGTTTTGATAATCACGGCAAAATACCTGAATACTTTGAAGAAATGGACAAAGTTTCCAAGGAAAATAAAACAGTATCCATCATATCCACTGGCTGGGATCCGGGATTGTTTTCTTTAAATCGCCTAATTGGAGAAGCGGTATTGCCTGAAGGGAATACTTACACTTTTTGGGGAAAAGGAGTGAGCCAAGGTCATTCAGATGCTGTAAGAAGAGTTTCGGGAGTTAAAAAAGCTGTCCAATACACTATTCCCAATGAAGACTTAATAGAACAAATTAAAAATGGCGAAGAAGTTGAATACAATAGCCATAACGCACATAAGCGAGAAGTTTTCGTGGTAGTCAAAGAAGGGTTTGAAGAAGAAAAAATTCGAAATGAAATTGTAAATATGCCGGATTATTTTAAAGGATACGAAACCATCGTCCACTTTATAGACGAAGTGGATTTTGAAAATAATCACCAGGGAATTCCCCACGGCGGAAAGGTAATTCGCCAAGGGAAGACATCTGATGATAATATCAGTATTTACCAATTCGAATTGAATCTAGCCTCCAATCCAGAATTTACGGCATCTGTAAATATTGCATACGCTAGAGCATGTTACAAACTTTCTAAAGAAAAATCCTTTGGTGCAAAAACCGTCCTAGATGTACCACCAGGATATTTGTCTATGCATACCATGGAAGAGTTAAGAAAAAAACTCTTGTAAAATAAAATTAGTATGTTGACAAATTGATTCTGTCTGCCTTTGACCCAGGCTTTGTACTTTGCACAATTTCAATTCATCCCACATAACTATTTACTATTTAAAAGTTGAAGGTTTGTGGCTTTAAGCGTCATACAATCACGCGGCTATAATTTTAAAACTACTAAAATGCTAATTATTATCTACTAATTAGCATTTTTATGCTATAATAGCCATAATATTTTATAAAAAAGAAGGAGTGTTGGTTTAATGGGAATTGACCCCGTGCCCCAGATTATTATTGCTTTTGTATCATTATCTTTTAGTGCTTTTTTTACATTGCTAAAGTATTCTTATGAAGATTTAAATAAATTTAAATTAGAAAAGATGAAAGATGAGGAAATTATCACTGAGAATCAAGCTTTTAAACTCAATCATTTTATCGAAGATTTATCCAGTGTCCAAAGTACATTTATGATATTTGATTACCTGTCAAATGCGTTTTTTGCTGTGGCTTTTGGAAGAATTGGATATCATTTATACGGAAATATTGGATTGGTGGTTTCAATAATTATTGGAACTATGTTAATTCTGGTATTTGGAGAGAGTGCTCCCTATTTCATTTCTATTACTAAGGGAGATATTGTAGCTGTAAAGTTTTTAAAATTTTCAAGAATCTTCACTAAATTAGCTTCTCCTGTCATTATGATTATCAGAATGATTTCTAGAGCAATAGGCTCTCTATTCGGTTTGGAAAGAGATTCTAAGGAGCCTAAAATTACTGAAGATGAGCTCTTCACTGCTATGAACTTAAGTAAAGACGAAGGTCTCTTAGACATGGAAGAATTTGGAATGATTGAAAAGGTAGTGGCTTTTAGAGATTCCTTTGTCAAAGACGTGATGACACCTAGAACGGACGTAATTGCTGTGGATATTGATAGCACTGTTGAAGAAATCGTGAAGCTATTCAATGAAGAAGGGTTCTCTAGGGTTCCCGTATATGAAGAAGATATAGACAATTTATTGGGAGTCTTGCATATAAAGGATTTACTGCCTCATTTCGTTGGGCATGAAATAATAAACATAAGAGAGTCTCTTAGAAAACCAATTTATACATTCGAGTACCAAAAAACTGCAGACTTATTTGAACAAATGCGTAGAAATAATGGAACCTTCGCAATAGTTTTAGACGAATATGGCGGAACCGAAGGAATAGTAACCATGGAAGACTTAATTGAAGAAATCGTAGGAGAAATCGAAGACGAATACGATGACGATTCAGAAAGCGATGGAATTCTAACTTTGAAAAACAATGTCTTTATAATAGACGGAATGGTACGCTTAGATGAACTAAGTGAGGAAACTAATTTGGACCTGGAGTCAGACGAAGTGGACACCATAGGGGGATTTGTAGTAGAGATATTCGACAAGATTCCTGAACAAGGGGAAGTTTTAAAATACGAAAACTTGGAATTTACTGTACTTGAAATTGAAAAAAATAGAATTTCTAAACTAAGAGTGACTGTTAAAGAAAAAGAAGACGATAATGAAGTAGATGAATGATCATCTAGGTGTAGCTAATGGCTTCACTATCACCTCTTTAAGACTTAAGTAAATAAAGAGGTAAATATTTCGTAAATAAATTACTAATTATTAATAAATTTTCGAAAAATCCCTTTACAAATATAATAATATGATATACAATGTTTACGATAACAGTTATCAATGATAATTATTATCACAATTATTGTTTTACCTCTTATTAATTTTGTTAGATAATTGTGCAAAAAACTGGGAACCCCACACTTCCCAGTTTTTTGCCGTTTATAGATAAAATTATAAAGTATTAGGAACTTCTGCCCATGCAGATAGAGTTCCTGGACCTACTTCAAAGTTTCCATTTCCTTCCTCGTCTATTATTACTTCGTTTTTATTTCCTCCTGTTAAATCTACATAATGTTTTCCCGCTTGATCTGCTCCAACATTCATTTGTAAAGTTTTCATATCACCAGTGGAAATCACCACTGCTAAACTTCCAGGATGTTCTTCATCTCCTGTTCTCACCCACCCTATTAACTGTGGTTCTACAAAATA
This sequence comes from Tissierellia bacterium, assembly GCA_012513395.1. Next base: position 2,549 of record JAAZCH010000277.1, on the reverse strand, counting down.
ATCCACTTGATTTCCATAAGCGTAATTATTTCTAATCCATAATAGATTGTCTATCATCCCTTGTTGCCCTTCTATCCCGTCATGTTCAATTCCAAAATAATCCCCGTAGAATATACATGGATAGCCGTCCTTTCTTAGGAGAATCAATCCATATGCAATTTTTTTGAACCAAGGTTCTACGAAAGATTCCAACGATTGTCCCGGTTGGGAATCATGATTATCCACAAATGTTACGGCTAATATAGGATGTTCTTGAACAATAGTATTATCAAAAATCTTTCTCATATCGTAGCCTTGTCCATTCATAGATGCTTCATGGAAATTAAAATGCAAAACCGTATCTAGCAAATTAGTCTTGTATTTAGTCTCATACAAATACTTATTGTTAATATCCCTTGAATTAACCCAAAACTCCCCAAAATAATATAAATCTTTCTCAGATTTCTCCTCTAAATTGACGATGAAATCTTTCAAAAAAACGTCGCTAATATGCTTCAACGCATCAAATCTTATTCCATCTATATCTACATGATTAATAAACCATTCAGACCATCTAAAAAGCTCTTGCCTCACATCTTCATTTTCTAAATCTAAATCTGCAAACATTAAATAGTCGAAGTTGCCCATTTCAGTAGCCACTCCTTCATTCCAATCTTTGTCATTACCTAAAACTTTAAAAATTCCACTGACTCCTGCTTTTTGATCAAAGTCTACTCCAGAAAAGTGGCTGAAGTTCCAGATGAATTCTGAGTACATTCCATTTCTACCTGGAAAATTAAATCCCGTCCACGCTTCAATATCATGGGCTTCAGAAATCTCTTTATTCCGATCGTATTCGTCAACTTGAACTGCCATAAAAGTCTCTGGATAATCTGCTCCAGCTTTGTGATTCATTATCACATCTGCGTAAACCTTAATGTCATACTTGTGTAGTTCTTCAATGGCTTCTCTTAGTTCTTCTAATGTTCCATATTTGGTTCGTACACTTCCCTTTTGATCGAACTCACCTAAATCGTATAAATCATAAACTCCATACCCCACGTCGTTAGTTCCCGTAGCTTTAAACATCGGTGGTAGCCATAGAGCGTCTATTCCCACTTTTTTTAATTCCTCTGCACGTTCTTTTAATCTTTTATAATACTCACCATCATCAGGCAAGTACCATTCAAAACCTTGCATCATTACTCCATTTATCATTTGTTTCTTACCTCCATATATTTTTTAATTATACCCAGTTTATTAGTAATAAAAATGGACCCATTAAATTAAATGTGGGTGCATTGTGGTCATTCTTTTAAATTTTTAGACTTGTTTATAGCCTCGTATTTATTTTTTACGCCTAATACTTTGTAAATTCTAGTCAAATTATTTTTTATAGTCTTTTCGCTAAGATATAATCTTTTTCCAATTTCTTTATTGCTCATACCCTTGGATAGAAGATACAAAATGGATTTATCCCTATCAGATAAATTGTACTCTATTTCATCTCGTACCTTGATTTCCAACATATTTTTAAGTTCGTCAACAGTTGAATTTCCGTTGATTACTTTTATGTGAGGATAGTAGTCTTTGGGCTCTTCTTCATCCAAAGCTACTAAAACGGGATTCTTAACTAAGATTTTTGTCTTTTTAGAAATTTTGGTTCTATATTCTTTCAGGTAGTTCATATCAAAGAATAAAAAATCTAACTCTTCATCTAGAAGATAATCCATATCGTACTTTCCAACTAGATAAATTCCCTCTATTTCCGTGAGATACTCCTTTACCAAATTGTAAATTCCCTTTGCTCTTATCTCAGAACCGGAAACAACTACGTATTTCATAATTTAAATTTCTTTTACACTTTCTCGTTCAATTATATAGAAAGGCAAAATTACAGTTTCTTCTGGCATCTTCTCTTCGCCTTTAATAGCTTTGATAATGCTTCTTATGGAAACAGCGCCATAGTCGTATAGGGGCTCTTTTAAAGTAGTGAGCTTTGGCCTATATTGTTCAGACATTTTAATGTCTCCCACTCCTGTTACGGAAACATCTTCTGGAACTTTTATGCCATTGTCTTTTAAAATATTCATAATTTTAATCGCCGCTTCATCTGAATAAGCCATTATAGCTGTAATATTTTCTTTTTTAATACTATCAATTAGCTGACTTTCTATGTCCAAGAATGCTTCATCAGAATTTTCTGACAATTCCAAAATTCTTTCTTTTAAAGCAAACTTCTTCATAGCTTCCTTGTATCCCCTTTGTTTAAAACGTTCCACTGTAATATCGAAATCCTTTTCAATTCCAAAGTATCCAATATTGCGATGCCCCTTATTGAATAAGTATTCCACCATAGCTGCTGTGGATCCTATATTGTCTATGGTTATAGTCGCTACATCTTCATTTCTATAGTATCTATTCAAATAAGATACGGGAATTTTTAAATCCTTTATATTTTGCAATCTGTTTTTGTTATTGCTTTCTGTTATTACTACTATTCCTTCTACTTGTTTTTGTAAAAGTAATTTCATATATCTATCTTCCATTTCAGAATCTCCATAAGTACT
>JAAZCH010000276.1 GCA_012513395.1 Tissierellia bacterium | reverse complement strand
ATTATTTTCTTTGGAAAATTGTTCTCCTAAGGCAGCATATTGAGGATAATCTTTTGCAAATTCAATACCCTTGAGAAAAAGTAAACGAAATTGTTCTAATAATGATAAGGTATCAAATTCTGTTAAAACACTAGAGAAAAACTTAATTTTTTCTTCAATAGCTAAAGTCATTATATAAACATATAAATCCATCTTATCTGTGAAATATTGATAAAAGCTTCCTTTAGCAATATTTGACTTCTTGCATATTTGGTTGATACTAGCTGTATCATAGCTAGCTGAAGAAAATTCATCTAGAGCAGCAGCAATTATTAAATTTTTTTTATCATCTGGTAAATTAAAAAATGTTGCTTGTGGCATGGTATCATCCTTTCAACAATTAGTGACTAGGTGGTCATGTTATATTAACATTATATGACTATGTGGTCATGTTGTCAAGTATATTTGACTGCAGAAGGTTCGTGAGATGGTTCAAGACATTGGATAATATACAGGGATCCTGAAATTATAAGTGAAAATCTTGTTAACGCTATAATAATTCAACATGTTAAGGATTGATTATTGCCTGCTATTGTAATATTATTACATCATAGTGTAATTTAATAATGCCACTTAATCTCTCTTTATTAGGCAGAAAAACTTCTAGGACAAGCTAACCTGACACTTGCTGGATATACAAAAAAGAAAGACCTTAATTATACTGCATATGAAAAAGATTTAAAAGAGATACAAAAATGTTATATGTATCAGAAGTCATTGCTTGAAGTACTATATAACATTTCAGAACTTAGATATGCTCTATATCTTGGCAGGGTTTCAAGGGAACAATGTGTGGCACTTCTCCCAACTTATACTCAGCAGGCCATAGATACCAAGGAAAGGGTTACTAAGTGGCATAAGGACATTACGAAGCGTTTGAACATTGACGCTGAAGAAAGAAGAAAAAGAGATGGTTTAGATGGGGCTTTACTCTACATTCCAAGTCTTTTCAAAGATGAATTTAAATATAAAGCAATAACACAAAATACTGTAAATTTGATTGCATCACAGTCTGCTGTTCACGAAGAAATATATCATTACGATACAAGTGATTTATACGCTGAGGATGTTCAGCTGATAGCTAGAGATGGAAAAATATATTATTTACCTGAAAACAAAGTGCATAGGCTACAATAAGGAAAACAAGGAAATTGCAAACAGCGATATATGTGTTATAAGAGATAATTTTATAAATAAGAAAATAACCAAATCTACAAAAATATGAAATAACAAATAGATGTATTAATAACTTGAAAAAATAGTTGGAGGATATCAATGGCTAAAAGAGATAATTATGATGTACTAGTTACACTCACTAATAATGCTGCTCTTTTATAGAAAGAGGCTCGTGGGATAGCACCAAATTCAGTGGCAGATAAGTTGGATAATGCTATGCTTGAATGGCAAAGTGAATTAACTATAACATTGAAAATCTGGATTGACAAAGGACTAACAATGTCTACAGGTGAACTTATTCTTGCACGTGCGAATCTAGGAGCAGTAGTTGAATCATGGCTAAAATTCTTTTATAATGATAGAACTTGAAAAGGCTTCCTTTGATGATCTTAAAAATTTTAGCTCTGGAAAGTTATGGGTAGATGCTAAGTCATTAGACTACCTATGGGTTGATTCTGTACAGAAGAAAAGAAATGCTATTCACTTGTTTAGATATAGAGATATTGGGACTACATAGGAAGTTTTAAATGATATCAATCATCTTTATGATTTTGTAGATAATGTACTTTCACACATATCAATAATTTAATGAATGTGTAAATCATATGTGGTTAATGCATAGGGGATAAGGTCTATTAATTTACGAATGTTCTTGATTACATCGTCAGTCAATTTAGTCTTATTTCTATTACTTGTATCGTATTTAGGTTTTGAAGCCATTTCCTCAATTAGTAGGAGTATTTCACTTCTATTTTTTTCTTCATCACCAGCCAAATCATTTAACTGCTCATTTTTTGACTCAAATTCCTTAATATATTTTGACACTGTATCTCTTGAAATTTTCATATCCCTACTGATAGCTCTTTGTGATTTGTTTTCTCTGAAATATTGCATCAATATCTCAGCTTTTTGATCCAATTCAATCATCCTCCATATCCCCCTTTAAAGATGTCTTTAAAGGGTATTATATTTTATGGTGGCCTACTTTTTAATTGGTAGGGTGGGGGTGCGGACTTTTAGATTATCATAAACACTATTGTCATCTGTCATGAATAACCATCTTTTCGTATCCTTTTCATGCCAATATTTATTGAGTCTCCACCAGCTACTCTTATTTGGATGTCTGTATCTTGACCATTGTTTTAGATAGTAATAGACTAAGCTTCTTGAGACCTATAAAAGATCACACATAGCACTAATACTGTATTTTTCTCTATTAGAAATGATAAGGTCTACTTTTTGCCGAGTAGTAGTGCAGCTTGCTTTAAAAATATCATTCTCCATTTCAAGTTGCCTAACTTTCTTTCTTAGTTCAATTAATTCTTTCTCCTCTTCAGTTCGATTTATAGGGGATAAGGTTTCACGCAGAATTAGGATATTTGTGTTAAGATTTGCTTAGGAATAAATTAAGAGTTTCTTTAGATTTTTTTTATTGGTTCTTTAACTCTATATATCATAATGAGTACATCAATTAAATTCATGGGGGTACTTTATTATGGAAAAACGTCATTTATATATAGTTCTTACAAGAACAAATACTGTAATGTCTAATCTCATTCAAATTTTAAAAAATGATGAATATACTCATGCAGCTATTTCTTTAGATAAGGAACTTAATCATATGTATAGCTTCGGAAGAAGGAATACGTACAATCCCTTTGTTGGAAGGTTTAAAAAAGAGGATATCAACGAAGGAATATATAAGATTTGTAATACTTTGCCTGGTGCAATAATTGAGGTAGAAGTATCTGAGGAACAGTATGTAAAGGCTAAGGTACTATTAGAGCATTTCATTTCTAATAGCCACCTTTATAAATACAACTATAGGGGACTTGTGCATAGCTTGATAAACAAGCCAATATATAGCGATTATAGATTTTTATGCTCTGAATTTGTGTATTATATCCTAAATGAAATAGGTATTGCTGATTTAAAGCTATCAAGAAACTTAGTTAGACCTCAAAGTTTGTTAAATATAGAGGGTAAAATAATTTTTAAAGGTAATCTGAAAGAAATAAAAATACCAGATAATAATGTATATATCAGTGAGCTACTTGTACACTAGCATCAGGTTTCACAAAATTAACAATACCATGGTTTTGGTGAGTCTTAGTTTTAGTTAATATTGTATCCTAGATAAGGATAGTGATAAAATAGTAGAAAGTAGGTTACTGCTATTAAAATAAGATAAAGTTTTTACTATGGTAATATTTGAACTATAGAATTTTAGGTAGGTGTTTATTGTATGAATAATAAAATTTCAATATTGGTTATAGAGGATGACAATGACATAAGTAATATGATTTGTGATTTACTAGAGCAAAATGGCTACAATGCAAAACCTGCTTGTTCAGGCACTGAAGCTCTGATGACCTTCAATAATAAAGTTAATTTAGTACTGCTTGATCTTATGTTGCCTGGGCTTAAGGGAGAAGATGTACTTGAGGAAATAAGAAAACATAGTAAAGTTCCAATAATAGGACTTTCAGCAAAGAGTGATAAAGCATCAACAATAAATTTGTTGAAGTCTGGTGCAGATGATTACATTGTAAAGCCTTTTAATAATGATGAACTCCTTGCAAGAATTGAAGCGCAACTGAGAAGGTATAATCAATCTTCAAGTCTCCCAAGTGAAGATAATAAGTTAAGCTACAAAGATATATCAATAGACAAAGAAACCTACTCAGTACAGGTAGGTGATATCCCTGTAAACCTTACCAAGAGAGAGTTTTTGATTTTGGAATTATTGATGGAATATCCTAAGAAGGTATTTACCAAATCAAATCTTTACGAGCATGTGTGGAATGATGAGTTCTTTGGTGATGAGAATACGATCAATGTACACATTAGCAATATACGTTCAAAACTTTCTAAGGTAAATCCATCAGAGGAGTACATTCAGACCGTTTGGGGAATAGGTTTTAAGATGAGCGATTAAACTTTAGATTTTCTTAAGACTTATTTTATTAAATTTTAATGCCCATACCTTAATATAAGAATAGAAACTAATAAAGGAGTGCTTGAGTTGACTGAATATATATTACAAACTTTTGGGCTAACAAAGCAGTATGGGAATAATACTGCTGTTAATAATGTAAATATGAAGATTAAAAAAGGAGATATATATGGTTTAATTGGTAGAAATGGTGCTGGTAAGACTACAATGATTAGAATGATTACAGGTCTAGTGACACCCACAAAAGGTGAAATTGAATTATTCTCACAAAAAGGCAATAAGAATATGAAAGATGGGCTGCCTAGAATAGGTAGTATAATTGAAAACCCAGCATTATATCCTGATTTTACTGCACTTGAGAATATGGATCTTCGCAGTAAATTATTAGGGGTACCTGACAAAAAGGTTATTTATAGTATACTAGAAACAGTAAAATTAACTGATGTGGGCAAAAAAAAGGTCAAGAACTTTTCTTTAGGAATGAGACAACGTTTGGGTCTAGCTCTTGCCCTCCTTGGGAATCCTGACTTTCTCATACTGGATGAGCCTATTAACGGACTTGACCCTGAAGGTATTGTGGAGATGAGAAAACTTTTAAAAAGACTTAATGAAGAGCAAAATATAACAATTTTAATTTCTAGCCACATATTAGGGGAACTGTCTAAATCGGCAACCCGTTATGGAGTAATTAATAATGGTACTTTAGTAGAGGAATTTACAAATAAGGAATTGGAATTAAAATGTAGAAAGTATCTCAGTATCAAGGTTAATGACAGCGCTAAAGCTTCCTTTGTTTTAGAAAATGTATTTAAAACAACAGACTATGAAGTTCTGTCAGACAATACAATTAAGATATATAATTTATTGGATATGTCCGGTGAAATCTGCCTAGAGCTTGCAAAAAAAAATATAAAAATATATTCCATAGAATCTAAGGGTGATGACCTGGAAGAGTATTTTATGAAATTGATGGGAGGTAGTAACTATGCTTAATTTACTAAGAGCTGATTTTTATAAATTAAGACGCAGCAAGACCTTTTTTATTTGCCTGGGGATTCTTGCACTTATTGTAGCCTATATTATCATAGACTTTGGTTCTTCAGCACATATCAAAGAATATAGCCCCAGTACCTTCCATTGGATCTATATGCTCTTTCAGGTACCATACTTTATTCCTTTGCTTCAATCTATATTTATCACAATGTTTATAACAACCGAATATAGCAACGGGACAATAAAGGATTCTGTTTCCTTAGGCTTTAGCCGTACTAAAATTTATATGTCAAAACTAGTCACAATATCTATGGGTTCAATTTTAATGATGCTTACTGCTATGCTTTCTATAGTAATTACATCAATTTTTGTTTTTGGCATATATGGATCTTTTTTAATGGGTGACTTGCTGCTGCTTGTGCGCATATTTATAATAAAATCCTTATTATACACAGCCTATGGATCTATATTCCTTATGATCGCATTTTTGATTAAAAATATAGGAGGAACAATGGCCTTTAGCATATTTTTCAGCCTAATACTAGGATCTTTGGGTTCAATAGTTGGGAATGGTTACTTGGGAAGAACTTTGCTCTTTATGAATTTTTCTCCTAACGCCATGCCTCACCCACAAGCAGTGGATATAAGAATAGCAATTACTGTAGCTTTATTGTACCTGGTTTTGTGTTCAGGTATTGGAGGATTTATTTTTAAAAAGCAAGATATCAAATAGACATGGAGGTAGATTTTATGCTTTGGTTAATTATCATAATACTTATATTAGTCATAGGTGTATTATCTGCCTATATCTTACTTTATAAAAGGGAGATCAAAACAATTGTTAAAAGACTTCAGTTTATTAGGGAGAATGATACAAATAAAAAAATTAACCTACAAATTAAAGTGAAGGAAATTAATGAATTGGCAATCCAATTAAATCACTTAATAAACTATTATAGAACTGAAAAAATTGAAATTTCAAAAGCTGAGCATAAGTTTAAAGAAGAAATAACTAACATATCTCATGATTTGAGAACCCCGCTTACTTCTATTTCCGGATATGTGCAAATGTTGGAGTCGAACAATGTATCAGCTGAGAAGAGGGCTGAATTTTATAGTACAATTAAGAGACGTATTGAGTCCTTGATTAATATAATGGATGAATTTTTTGAATTTACTAGACTTGAATCCGGTGAATATCCATTGGATCTAGAGAAAACCAATGTAAATAATGCTCTTTCAGATGTTATTTCTCAGTTTTACTATGATTTTCTGTCAAAAGGTGAAGAACCAAGCATCCAAATACCTCCGGAACCAATTTATATTTATGCAGACAAAGATGCATTAATGAGGATTTTTCAAAATCTCATTAAGAACTATTTAAATCATGGAGCTGGCAATATATCTATTTTAGTAAAAGAAGAAGAAAATAATGTATGTATTAGCTTTAAAAATTATGCACCTAATATAGATAATGCAGAGGCTGAGAGGCTATTTCAGCGCTTTTATACTACTGATAAATCTAGAACAAAGGGAACTACGGGATTAGGTCTGGCTATTGTAAAGAACTTGGTTAATATAATGAATGGAGAAATTAAAACCTATGTCGAGGATTCATTTCTTATTATTAATATAATTTTGATTACCAAGTAGAAGTATTAGTAAATGAAGTGTAAATCCTGAAGGAGTGATATTTATGATTGGACCTGATAAAAACAAACTTTATCCAAATGAAAGTATAAAGACTGTTTGCTTTATAAGTAATCTACCTAAAAGATTTAATGTTGAGATTGGGGAATACACATATTATAGTGATAATACAAAATCCCCAGAGAAATTCTATGATAACATAGAGCCCCACTATGAATTTCTAGGAGATAAACTTATAATAGGAAAATTATGTGCAATTGCAGAAGCTGTTAGGTTTATTATGAATGGCTCAAATAATAGAATGGATGGAATGACAACCTATCCTTTTAATATTTTTGGTGGTGGTTGGGAGATGATTACTCCTACAATAGAGCAACTTCCTTTCAAGGGAGACACAGTGATAGGGAATGATGTGTGGATAGGTCAAAATGTTATAATTATGCCTGGTGTTAAAGTTGGTGATGGTGCAATTATTGCTGCTAATTCAACTATAGTGAAAAATATTGAACCTTATACAATATATGGTGGGAACTCAGCCAAATTAATCAAGAAACGATTTAATGAAGAAAGAATAGAATTTTTATTAAAGCTTCAATGGTGGAACTGGGATGAAGGGAAGATATTTAATAATCTTGAAAAGCTAACATCAGAAAGTGGGTTAGATCAATTAATTAATGAACAAAACAACTGCAACTTTACATAAAGGGGTTGGTTATAAATGGCTGGTAATAACACAGTTATGATATCTGGAGAGTGTATAGAATGTGAAGCTAAGGAAACTGATGGGCTTTCCTGCTATGAGCTGTTTGGATTTCCGCTTGTCTGTGAACATAATGATCCAAATATGTTTGTACCACATTTTTGGTTAGTATCTTGTTATATGATTCAGCATCTTTCGAATTATACAGAGGAAGGATATAAACATTTAGTTAATCTTTTTATTAAGGCTTATGATGATGATTGGGAAACGCCATATATTCTTAAGAGAAATCGAGAAATTGTTAGATCATTAAGCAAAATAACAAATCCTGTTCAAAGCAATGAAAGAAAGCGTCAACTAAGACTTTGGCCTATGACAATTGAAGATATATATTTAGGCGGAGAGCAAAATGCAATCCTGAATATTAATAAATGGAAAGGGATTAGAAGTGAATTAAAGACTTGAAATTAAACTTAAATATTAAACACTTGAACCTTACCTAGCGTCATGATATATGATGTTTTTTAGGGAGGTAATTAGTATGAAAAATAATTTAATAAAATTACTAACATCAGATAAGGAAATTAGACTATATATAGCTGATACAACAGAGCTTTTAAGAAAAAGTAACTTAAAAGATATGAGAACATATTTTGCAAAACAACTTTATAAAGAGATATTTACTACTTGTAGCTTATTACGTGGCTTTTTAACGGAAAAAGATCAACGATTAAATGTTAATATACGATTTAAAGCAGAAGGATGTTTAGTACGCTGTGATATAGATGGTAGTGGTAACATTCATTGTTCATTTTCTTCTAATCTAAAAGCATTCGATGGAGAATTTATTGATTTAATAGGAGAAGGTTCATCTCTTTCTATTACTAGGGGAAGTTGGCTGGGAGGGATGTTCACTGGAACAGTTGAATTAAAATCCGATTCAATAGAACAATGCTTTTCAGACTTTTATTCTAGGAGTGAACAGATAGAAACTATATTTAGAACCTGGACAAATAATGGAATCGTCAGAGGTTTAATGATACAACCCTTACCTTTTTATAATAATGATAAGTTAAATAATGTGATTGAAAGTGTTGATAATAATAAGATATGCCTAAGTACAGGTGAATGGTCAAAGTTACAAAGCAAAGCCTTTCCATACGCAGATATATTAGAAGAGTATACCTTGCAAACAGAATGCCCTTGTTCAAAGGAAATGTTTTTTGGCTTATTGATGTCAGTTGATACAGATGAACTGAAAGAATCCATTCAAATGAATAAAGATGAAGAATTAGAATGTGGAATATGTGGAAAGAAGTATGAATTTAATAGAAGTGACTTAGAAGCAATAGTTGAAATTAAAGTGAGGGAACAAGATGGATAATTATCTTAAAATAGGCGAATTAGCAGATATAACTGGTGTAACAGTTAGGACACTACATTATTATGATGAGCTTGGTTTGCTAAAACCGGTTCAGATAACGGATACAGGCCATAGATTATATAATTTGGAAAGTATTACAGAATTATATCGAATCATAGCTATGAAAGATTTAGGCTTCAGTCTTGATGAAATAAAAGATTTAATTATTACTAAAGATATTGATGTTCATAAACTCGTAGATATTCAACTTTCTAGTATTCAAGAAGAAATTGCTCATAAACAATTGCTTTTAGCCAAGTTACTTAGGCTAAAACAAAAGCTTAAAAATAATAACTATGTTTCAACAGAAGATTTTCAAAGTTTAGTACCATTTATCAATGCATCAGGGGATCAATATTTTACCAAGGAACAATTTGAGAAAATGAGAAACCATCATGAAAGTTCTAATCATGAATCAGAGATTACTTCAGAATGGATGAAATTTATCTTAAAACTAGAGACTTGCTGCAAAAATAAATTACCCAAAACAGATCCTGATGCAATAGAATGTATATCATATTGGGAAAAAATGACTACCCATTTTATTGGAGATGACCGGCAAATGGAAAATGCTATTCAGTCTTTCCATTCTACACAAGAAAGTAATCAACTTAAATATGGTTTAACAGACGAACTTTATCAGTATTTAATGAGTTTAATGTCTTAACCATTCAGATTATAGAAATAAATTTAAGTCAAGGAGATATTTAAAGATGAATATAATTATAAGCCAGAAAAATAAACTCCATGGAGTAATTAAAAACACTGAGCGTTCTCTTACAAATTAGAGAACGCTTAATCTTTTTATATTAATAAATATATAGATGATTTATATACTATAGATGAAGTAGTTAATGGGTTTAGAAATAAAAATATTATTTCAGTATTTCGAAGTTTTTATTGCACATGACGTTACGTAATGTGGTTTAATAGTAGTAAGGAGGTAAGAAAATGGATCAAGACTATTATTCAATTGGTGAATTAGCTGAAATTTCAGGAACGACAGTACGAACGATTCAATATTATGATCAAATTGGATTACTAGAAGCTAAAAGAAGTGAGTCTAATTTACGTTATTATACGCAATTTGATTTAGTTAAATTGCAACAAATTTTGTTTTATAAACGTGTAGATTTCCCATTAAAAGAGATTAAAGAGCTTGTTAGAAATGTGAATAGTAATAATGATTTAGTTCAAGTTTTAGAAAGACAATCTGTTATTCTTTTTCAAAAAGAAATGGAAATTAAGATGAATCAAGTTATTATAGATGTTGTAAAGTCTACCCTTGAAGGGGATCCGGAAACTGATTTAGAGCCTTTAATTAAACTTATCTTAGGGTTAGAAAAACAAACGATTATGGATTATAACAAAATAGATTATGGTATTGAGTCAGACCAAAACTTTGATGTAAGTAATATTCAAATTGAAAGTGTTTTAGAAATGTACTGGGATTGGAAGCAATTAGTGCTTGAAGCATCTAACTTAAAATTAAATCATACAGATATTGAAAGTCAATCTGGATATGAAATAGGAAAAAGATGGCATGAATTCTTAAAAAAGGTTGAAGGAGACAATACTCAAATTCGTCAAGCTGCTGAAAAAGGTGCTGAATTTAGCGAACAATGGCCAAAAGAAGATTTATTTTTATATAATTTTTCTGAGGATTTTATTGAAGATGCTTATCAGTATTATTTAAAGAAAAAGGAGGGAAAGCAAGATGATTAAATTAGAAAACTTAACTAAAGTATATAATGATAAAAATGTTGTAGATAATTTAAGTTTGATATTACAAGCAGGAGTAATAACTGGCTTTCTTGGGCCAAATGGAGCAGGAAAATCAACAACGATGAAGATGATTATATCACTCGTCCATCCTACCAATGGCCAAGTATCTATAGATGGTCAAGCATACCATACACTTGAAGAGCCAATTAAAAAAGTCGGTACACTTATTGACCCGTCTGCCTTAGACAAAAATCTAACGGCTTATCAGCACTTAAATATTATTGCGACTGCTGCTGGTATTGATGAAAGTCAGATTGATAAGATGCTGGAAAAAACAGGTCTTAATCCTGTTAAAGATAATAAAGTTAAGACCTTCTCTTTGGGAATGAAGCAGCGTCTAGGAGTAGCAACAGCCTTAATTAACAATCCAGAAGTCGTCATTTTGGATGAGCCCTTTAACGGTCTTGATGTAGACGGTATTCGTTGGTTAAGAACAACTTTTCGCCAACTAGCAGATGAAGGAAAAGCTGTAATTGTTTCAAGTCATTTAATGAGTGAAATACAAGCGATTGCAGATCGAGTAGTTATCATAGGTCAAGGGAAATTATTAGCGGATATGACCATTGATGAGATGAATGAAAGAAGTATGAGTTCATATATTTTGGTCAATTCAAATAATAATAAACAATTAAAAGTAGAGCTAGAAGCTGATAATGGTCAAGTACAGTTAAATAAAGATGGCTTACATGTTCGGAATTTAGCATCTAAAGAAATTGGACAAATAGCTTTTGAATCAAAAATTATTTTGTCAACGTTATCTGAAGTTAATCCATCACTAGAAGATGTATTTACTGAGGTGACAAATGGAAAGGTTGAATTTACATCAGAAGGGGGAATTATAGATGAGACAATTGATTAAAGCAGATTTTAAAAAGACGATGTATATTCCAAGTTATCGATATATATTAATAGCTACTGTGATTTTGTCTCTAGTATTTGGTGCAATTTTTTTGCTAACAGTTGAGGTAACAGAAGGCTTGAAATTATCAAGTCTTAGCAGTATGCTAGTAATTGATGTATCTTTTCTTGGAATGGATGTAACAGCAATTATGATGATTATTTTTGTTTCTTTATTTATTTCAAAAGAAATTTCTACTGGAGCAATCTATACAAATCTAGCTATTACACCAAATCGTTTGAAATTCTATATTTCAAAATTGATATTTTTACTTATACTCAGCGTTTTAATTACTATTCTAGTTGTACTTGGACTTTTTGGATTCGACTCCTTAGTTATGTCGGTTAAACAAATGGGCAATTTAGAGGTTTTTAATCAAGAAGTTTTATTAAAAATTATTGGCTCATTTTTAATGGTGATATTTTATACAATGATTAGTGCTATCGGTACATTTTTAATTCAATCAATGGCTGGAGGGGCAGTTATTTCATTGGGATTAATGTTTTTACCTGGTTTAATTCGGATGTTTCCGGAATTTGTAGGAAACACGATATTACCGATTTTACCAGAATCAGCAATTAATTCCTTTATGGATATAACCAAACAATCGAGTAATTTATTCCTTGCTCTTATCTTATTAATTTCATGGCTTGTTGTGGTTTTTATAATTAGCTATAGTCGATTTAGAAAAACAGATTATTAAGCTAAGAAGCATCGGAGAAAGGATAAGAGAACTTTATTGAAGAGAGTAATTAAAGGTGATATAATCAGTTGAATAAGGAGGATTAACTATGTGTACAAGTATTGCAGTAATAGATATTACTTTATCTCATTTACAATTAAAATAATAAGGAGGTAAAGTTATGGGTATATTTTCTATATTTGTTATTGAGAGATTTCATTAT